>CAITPF010000402.1 GCA_903894155.1 uncultured beta proteobacterium
GCCCGAAGAGGTGGCAAACCTGGCCGTGTTCTTCGCCTCCGACCTGGCGAGCTACATGAGCGGCGATGTGATCTCGGTGGATGCAGGAACAAGGTTCCGGCAATAAGCTGCGCAGGCGACGGTGCCCTGCGCTTGACCGGGGGCGGGGCTTAACCTGATGCGTGACGAATTTTGTCCAGAGATCGGGGCGGGGAAGTCAGGACATCCTCCCCGCCCTCAAGGAACGGGCGTGCAACGCTCCAGGTCAAACCGGGCGAGTCTATTCGGGCCGGATTCCGATCTGTTTGATTAACAGCCCCCAGGTTTGCTCGTCCTTTTTAACCCACGCCGCGAATTCCGGCGGCGTCATGTTGCTGCCTTCCGCGCCGATGTCGTGAATGCGTTTGACCATCTCGGGCGACGCCATGATCTTCATGATCTCTGCATAAAGACGGTTAACGATGTCCTGGGGCGTATTCGCTGGCAGGAAGAGCGCATACCACTCGTAGAGTTCAAATCCCGGGAACCCCGATTCGGCCACTGTCGGTACGTCAGCCAGCACGGCCGGGCGGCGTGTGCCAGTCGTCGCCAGGGCCCTGAGCTTGCCGCTATTGACGTGTGGCAATGTCGAGGTCGGACTGTTGATCAGCATCTGGATATGGCCGGCGAGCAGGTCGGCAAGCGCAGGCCCGCCACCTTTATACGAAATCTCGGTGACGTCGATGCTGGCGAGCTTGACCAGGTACTGCATGGATAGCTGGCCGGAGGTCAACCCACCGGGAGTGCCATAGGACAGTGTTCCCGGCTTGTCCTTGGCCAGCTGGATCAACTCTTTCACGTTGTTGGCGGGAACAGACGGGTTGACCGTCAACAGCCCGGGCATCAAGCCGATCATCGCCAGCGGGATGAAATCCTTGTGCGTGTCGTAAGGCAGCGATTTTGCGATGTGGGGGTTGATCGCGTGCGCACTGATGAACATGCCCAGCGTGTATCCGTCCGGGGCCGATTTGGCGACTTCCTGAGTGCCGATGATACTGTTGGCTCCCGGTTTGTTGACCACCACGACCGGTACGCCGAGCGCCTTTGAGAGTTCGGGCGCGATCGCGCGCGACAGCACATCCGAGGTTCCGCCAGGTGCAAATGTACTGATGATGCGGATGGGCTTGCTCGGCCAGGGATCGGCCGCGCTCGCGAGGCCCGCAGTCAGCAGGGCGGTCGCGGCCACGAGGGCTCGTGTGAATGATTTCATGATGGTGGTGTCTCGCGCGCGTTGCTGTTGTTATTCGTTTGGTCTTCGGGATGCTGCGCCAGGCAACCCCGGGGGGGCTGCCCGACGCCGTTGCATCAGGAAGGTTTCTTGACGAGCGGGCAAACGCTTTCGGAAAGCGGGCGGTAAGCCTGGTCACCCGGGATCACGGCATTGATCCTCAGCAGATCCCAGTCGCCCTTGGATTCCGACGGCTTCTTGGCTTCGGCCAGATACATGTCATGCACCATCCGGCCATCGGCCCGGATCACGCCGTTCTTGGCGAAAAAGTCGTTGACGGGCGTGGCCTTCATCTTTGCCATGACAGCATCGGGTTCCGCCGTGCCAGCCGCAGTGATGGCGTTGAGGTAGTGCATCGTCGCCGAATAGGCACCCGCCTGAACCATCGATGGCATCCCTTTGTGGCGTTCGTAGAACTTCTTGGCGAACGCGCGGGTCTCGTCGTTGTAGTCCCAGTAAAAGCCGTCCGTAAACTGCAAACCCTGCGCGGCTTGCAGGCCCAGGCCCTTGATGTCGTGCAGGAACACCAGCAGCGTCGCCAGTTTCTGGCCACCTTGCGTGATGCCGAACTCGTTGGCCTGGCGTACGGAGTTCTGTGTATCGGTTCCGGCATTCGCCAGACCGACCACCTTGGCCTTCGATGCCTGCGCTTGCAGCAGGAAAGATGAGAAGTCGGGTGTGTTCAGCGGGGCACGCACCTGGCCGAGCACTTTGCCGCCGTTCTGCACGACCACATCGGCGGTGTCCTTTTCCAGCGCATGGCCGAAGGCGTAATCTGCCGTGATGAAGAACCAGCTGTCGCCGCCCGCTTTGGTGATCGCAATTCCGGTGCCGTGCGAAAGCGCATAGGTGTCATACACGTAGTGCACGCCGTACGGCGAGCATTCGGCATTGGTCAGTGCAGAACTTGCCGATCCCGCAAAGAGGGTGATGCGCTTTTTCTCCACGCCCAAACGCTGGAGCGCGAGCGCGGCGGCCGAGTCGGTCGACTCGATAATCATCTGCACATCGTCGCGGTCGTACCATTCCCGCGCGCGCGCGGCGGCAATGTCTACTTTGTTCTGGTAGTTTGCCGAAAGCACTTCGATCGGGCGCCCGAGCACCTTGCCGCCGAAGTCCTCGACGGCCATCTGCACCGCGGTCACCATGCCGGGGCCGCCATGCGCGGAATACACGCCTGACATGTCGACCATCGCACCGATTCGGAAAGGCTGCGGCGTTTGCGCCTGAGCTTGGGCAAGGGTTGCCAGCAGCGCCAAGGCGGCGGCCAGCAGTGTGTGTTTGAACTTCATATTGTTGTCTCCAGGTTGACGTCGTAGCGCAGGGTGCGGCGCGGATTTGCCTGCCGCGCCGTATCCATGCGAAATATTGATGTTTACAGGCTACTTTAAGATTTCTTGGGTGTGTTGTCCAAGCTCGGGGGAAGATGCCTCGGGGGAGGGTGCAAGGAATGCGCGGTCGACGATGGTCGGCAGCGCGGCAATGGAATCCCCGTTCGGGGCGACAAGATTGCGTTCAAAAACCCCGCGTGCCCGAAAATGCGGGTCAAGCGTCGCCTCCTGCAGCGAGATGACTTTGGAGACGCAGGTATCGTGGCCTTCGAATATCGCGAGCCATGCCTCGGCGGATTTGGTCCGGATGATCGCGGCGATTTTCGCGCGCACGGCGCGGGCATCGGTGTCGGGAAGCAATTCCTGCGCGCCGATCAGCGTGAGGAAATTTCCCCAGAACTTGTCCTCCAGCGGGGCCGCTGCAAGGTACTGGCCATCGGCGGTTTCGTAGATCTGGTAGCGCGGGCTGCCCCCGGTGACCAGGTCGCCGGCCGGCGTGGGCCACTGGCCGGATGTCCAGCCATTGCCCAATCCCCAGTACATGAGCGTAAAGAGATTGTCAGCCATCGACACGTCAAGGTGGCAGCCGGTTCCGCTGAGATCGCGCTGGCGCAGTGCGAGCAGGATGTTCATGACGGCAGGGTAGGCGCCACCGGCGAGGTCCGCCGTCAGCACGGCGGGGACGACCGGCTTGCCGGTGTCGTCGGCTGCGAGGCTCAGCATTCCTGCCTGTGCCTGGTAGTTCAGGTCGTGCGCGGCGATTTGGGCGTACGGCCCAACCTGCCCGTATCCGGTGATCGAGCAGTAGATAATGCGCGGATTGATTTTCGAGACATCCCCGTAGCCCAGCCCCAGGCGATCCATCACGCCGGGGCGAAACTGCTCGACAAGCACATCGGCTTCGCGCAGCAGTGTCTCGAGGCGGGCGCGAACCTCCGGGGATTTGAGATCCGCCACGATGGATTTTTTGCCGCGGTTGAGCAGTGCGAAATTCACGCTGTCGGTACCGAACTTCGGAACGTAACTTCGCATCTCGTCGCCCTGCGCGCGCTCGATCTTGATGACGTCCGCCCCGGCGTCTGCCAGCAGCAGCGTGCACATGGGCCCGGGCAGCAGGGTGCTGAAGTCCAGCACCTTGACGCCTTCAAGCGGTTGCATCGTCACCCTCCGCCGCCTGGCGACGAAGCCAGGCATTGCGCGCGCGTCGGGCGGGCGCGTAGGCCTCCTGTCCGAGCTGTTCGTACAGGTCGCGCGTCACTTCATAATGGTGGTGCAGACCGGTGCGCGTCAGCAAGGCGATCGGGCCTTCCGGGTATCCCAGCCCGAGGCGCAGCGTCGTGTCCATATCGGCCGCCGAGGCGAGCCCTTCATCCAGGCGCCGAAGCGCGGCGTTGAAATAGGGGCGCAGCAGCCGATTCAGGATCCGGCCCGGGAAGTCGCTGCAAACGGCGACTTTAAGGCCGGCCGCCTCGAAGGCAAGCCGCGCGCTGTCCAGGGCATGTGCGCTGGTGTAGGGCATGCGCACCACTTCCACGAGTTCGGTCGGGGCTGCGTCGCCCAGGCGAAATCGCGCGAAGCCAACGACGTTGTCGGGGCCCGCATCATCGCCCAGGTGAACGCCCAGGCACTCGTTGCCCAGTTCGATCGCCACGAAGCTTGATTGGGAGACAATCTCGGTGTGCGCCTGGAAAACCCCGGCGGCTTGCGCGCCGATAAACACGCTGCCCTGGCCATCGGGGTTAGCGTGCGCGACGAAAGGATGGCTGTCGGGAAAGGATCGGCTTTCCCCATGCTGGATAATCTTGTAGGTCATGATTCAGGCCCCGAAAATCTTTTTGCTGTCATAGGTGTGGAATCCGCGCCCGGTCTTGCGTCCAAGGTGTCCCGAGCCGATCATGCGCCGCACCAGCGGCGGGCAGGCCGCGCGCGGCTCGTTGGTCACGCCGTGCAGCGCCTCGCAGAGCAGCTTCTGCGTATCCATGCCGACCATATCGAGTAACTCGAGTGGCCCAAGCGGATACCCAAGCGCCGTCTTGACCGCGAGATCAATGTCGGCAGGTGTCGCCACGCCCTGGTCGACCAGGTTGATGACGTCGTTGTGCCAGGGAACCAGAAAGTAGTTCAGGATGAATCCCGGGGTATCGCGCGTGCGCACCGGGTGCTGACCGAGCGCGATGCAGGCTTTCCAGGCGCGCTCGAAGGTTTCTTCGGACGTGTTGATCCCGGGGGACATTTCGACGAGCTTCATCAACTGCGCCGGCAGGCAGAAGTGCATGCCCACGAAGCGATCGTCACGGCCGCTGCCGCCCGCAATTTCGGTGATCGATATCGTCGACGTGTTGGAGGCGAAGATGGTGTGGGTCGGGCAGATCGCGTTCAGCTGCGAGAAAATCGCGTGCTTGACCTTGAGATCCTCGAAAACGGCCTCGATCACGAGGTCGCAATCCGCAAAATCCTCGATGCGTGTCGAGGTGTGCACGCGGGCGAGGATTTCGGCATCCTTGCCGGCGGCAAGCTTGCCGCGCTCGACGGATTTGCGCAGAAAGGCCGCGATCTGCTTTCGCGCGCCTTCGAGAGGTTCGGGGCGCACGTCGTAGACGCGCGTGACGAAGCCCGCCCGCGCGCAGACGATCGCGATGCCCGTTCCCATGGTGCCGCAACCGACGATGCCGATGGTCTTGATGTCGCTCATTGAGGTTCCTTGTTCAAATGCCGTATAGGGTCGTGAGGGGTCAGGCGCCTTTGACCTGTGCGCTCCAGCGCACCGGTTCGGGGGATATCTCGCCCCGGGCGGCCATGTCCTTGAGATCGCGCTTGAGTATCTTGCCGCTTGCGGTCAGCGGGAAAGCCGCAAGCGTTATGAAGTATTCGGGCATGTCGTAGCGCGAAAGACCCGCCTCGTGAAGGTGCTGCAACACCTCCATTGCCGCGAGCGCGAAACCGGGTCGCACGATGATGGCGAGGCAGACCCTTTCGCCCAATCGCTCGTCGGCGACCGCAAACGCGGCCGCCTTGGCAATGCCGGGGTGGCGATGCGCCAGATCCTCGATGCGGGCCGGGTGAATGTTGTGGCCGCCACGAATAATCAGGTCCTTCTTGCGACCGACGATCTGCAGACAGTTCTGCGCGTCGAGGATGCCGAGGTCTCCGCTCATGAACCAGCCCGACTTGTTGAACGAGGTTTCGGTGGCGAACTGGTCGTCGTAGTAACCCAGCGTGAGTTGGCCGCCGCGACCGCCGATCTCGCCGGTCTGGCCCGCGGGCAACTCGATATCGGGATTTTCTGCGTCGAAGATCCGCACCTCGTAGCCTGCGCCCGACCGGCCGCAGGTGCCGACGATGGTGTCCGTGGGATCGGTCGGCAGGGTGTACTGGTGTGAACCGTTTTCGGTCATCCCGTAGACGTTCTGGGGCGTGATGCCGATGCGCAGGAACTGCTCGGCCAATTCCAGCGGTATCGGCGAGCCCGCCATGTAAAACGTTCGCACCTTGCCCAGTTTATCGCCGCCGCGACGGCGCAAGTCGTCCAGGATATCCATGGCGTGGGTCGGCACGCCCATCACGTAGGTCGCGCCAGTCTCGAGCGCCCAGTCAAGCGCTGCCTTGCCTGCCGCCGGGTTGTGGATGACCAGCTGCATTCCGGCCACGAGAAACTGCTCCATCGCCACCGTACCGATATGGTGGCTCATGGGGCTGAGCGACAGCAGGACCGTGTTGCGGTCATGGTGCCAGTCTGACACCATCGTGCGCCCGTTGACGAGCAGGGTGTTGTCGCTGTGCATGACCCCTTTGGGCAGGCCCGTGGTGCCCGAGGTGAAGGCCAGGTAGGTGATCTTGTCCGGATTGAGATCCGGCTCCAGGTCGCAAGGCTGCGCGGTCGCGTCGGGGTAGGGCACCGCGTTTTCAATGGCTGGCGCGCCGTCACCGTGCGCGGGGCCCAGGACGTACGTTCGCTTGAGCTCCGGGGCCTCGGTCAGCAAGGCGAACACCGGGTTCGTGGCGGTCTCTGCGCCATGGCCGGGCATCGTGAAGAACGCCTTGCAGCGCACGCGCTTGAGCAGCGTGATGATCTCGGGCGCGGTATAGCTCTGGTGCAGCGATGGGCAGCAGACATAGCCATTGCGCGAGCACGCCAGGAAGATCGCCACGCACTCGACGCGGCTTGGCAGCCAGATGGCAACCCGATCACCATGGTGCAGACCGCAGGCGTGCAATGACGCTGCGATGCGTTCGACCTCTTCAAACAGCGCGCGCCAGGTGAGCGCGGCGTGGGGATCGCGCAGCGCGATCGCATCGGGTTGCGCAAGCGCGTGGCGGCGCAGCAGCGTATAGAGCGTGTCGTTCTGCCATACACCGGTTTCGTAATAGTGTTTGGCCCTCTGGGGATCGTGCAAGGTCAGCATCATCGCTGTGTTCCTGGAATTTCAATGTCGGTCAGTGTACCGATGGGTCACAGTGTAGCGAGGGGTCAGATAATGCCCGACTTTTTCAGCGCCTCAATGTCGGCGTCGGCTTTGCCGAGCCATTCGCGCAGCACGGTGTCCGTGTCCTCGCCCAGCGCCGGGGGCGGCTTGCGATGGATGTCCTGGTTTCCGTCGATTGCAATGCCAAGTCCGATCTGGGGGATAAGCCCGTAGGCCGAGTCGCTCTGATAGAAAAATTTCGTCTCCAGCAGATCCGGATCCTGGACGACTTCGTCCACGCGGTTCAGCGGCCCCGCGGGGATGCGGTTGCGCGCGAAGAGCGCGAGCCATTCATCGCGGGATCGCCCGACCAGGATGGCGGCGATCCTCTGGACGATCTCGACGCGGTTTTCCCGCCGGGACGCGTTGCTGGCGTATTGCGGCTTACGCGCGAAATCAGGATCACCGACGGCGTCCCAGAAGCGCTGCCAGATCGCGTCGTTGCCCAGGCCGAGCGTCAGTTGTTCGTCGGCCGTATCGAACACCTGGTAAATGGCGATGACCGAATCGCGACCGCCCGAGCGGCGCGGTAACTCCGCTGAGCCCAGGTAGGACGACACCCGCGGGGCCGTAAACCGCGTCATCGTCGCGATCATGGAAATGTCGATGCTCGCGCCACGGCCGGTGCGCTGGCGCTTGTAGAGCGCCGCCATGACCGCCATCGCAAGATCCTGTCCTCCAAGCATGTCGGCCGCTGGCGTGCCGACTTTCTGCGGGTCGTTTTCGAGTTCGCCCGTCAGGTCCATGATGCCCGAATAGCCCTCGGCAATGAGGTCGTAGCACGGGTGCTCGCGGCGACTGGTCGTCAGGCCAAAGCCGGTGAGCGACGCATGAACGAGTCGGGGAAAGCGTGCGGCGAGCGTAGCGTGATCAATGCCCAGCTTCTGCTGCACGCGCGGCGTCATGTTGACCACCAGCACATCGGTGGTCTCGAGCAGTTCGGTCAGCACAGCGAGGCCTTCGGGCTTGCCGACATCCAGCGCCATGCTGTGCTTGTTGCGGTTCACACTGAGAAACCAGAGTGCCGCGCCATTCAGGAAGGGCGGGCCCCACTGGCGCGAATCGTCGCCAGAGCCGTTCTTTTCGATCTTCAGCACCGTTGCGCCGAAATCGGCCAGCAGCTGCGTGGCATAGGGCCCGGCGATGGAGGTGCTCAGGTCCAGCACCCGGATGCCTGCGAGCATGTCGAACCCGGCGCCTGACTGGACGGTGGGAAGTGTTTCGTAGGGAAGCATGTTGATCCTTTGCTGATGCGGCGGGCGGGAGGCGTGCGGCCCCTAGAGGCGACAGTGTCGCGCGGCATTGCGCCCGGCAATCCGCCCTGAAATGAAAGCCCATCCGAGATGGTGGCCGTGCCCCTCGAGCAGCAGCCCGCCCTGGCCGACGGAGCCTGCGGCATACAGACCGTCGATCGGCGTGCCATCGGCGCGCAGGACCTCGAGTTGCGGGCTCACTTTCAGGCCACCGTCGGTAAAGACGACGTAGCTGCGCACCGGGCCCAGCGCGTAGTAGGGCCCCTGTTCGAGCGCAGGGCGCTCGCCGCGCTCGCCGGCGTTGTATCGCGCGAGCGTCGTTTCCAGCCCTTCAGCGGGCACGCCCATGCTCGCCGCAAGCCCTGCCACTGTATTGGCTTTGTGGAAAATGTCGGGCCGGTTGCGCCGGTAATCGTCCAGATAGGCATAGGCCACGCCCGGTGCGGTCGAGATGTAGCAGGGCCAGGCGGAAAATTTCGCCGCGACGCTGCGGTCGAAGACGATCCATGCCACCCGGTCGGGTTGCCGGGCCGTATCTTTGTTGGGCTTGTCCAGTTCATTGGTAAACCGCTCACCCCGATTGTTGACGAGAATTCCGCCCTCGCGGTAGAGGTCGACCGACGGGCTGACCGCGGTCGTCAGGAAACTCATCAGGAACGGGCGCAGGATCCACTGGGGCAGGTGACGGGCGGACCACGCGATGCATGTTGCGATCAAGCGCGTGGGCGGCAGCTTCTGAAGGAGATTGGAGCGTGTGGGGGCAATGAACCGCATGATCGGACCGCGCACGATGTCGCCGTTGACGACTGTCGCCCCGATCGCGAGCGCCATCCGGTGGCCGTCGCCCGTGGCGGTCGGGTTGACCGCATCGACGTGGGCGACGTCCGCAGAGGCGAGGGTCGCCTTGAGATCGGGTGCCGCACTGTAGTCGCCGCTCGCCAGGACGATGCCCTGCACTCCCATGAACCGGTGCTCCGATCCGTCCGGCAATATTGCGGTCACGCCCACGGCACGGCCATCCGCGACAAGGATGCGTTGCGTGGCGGTGTTCAGCCGGATATCGACGCCGGCGCTGCGACAGTGACGGGTCAGGTGGTAGGCAAACGACCGCGAGTTGGGCACGACGTTGTGCATGCGTGCGACCCGGTGGGGCGGCTCTTCCTCGGGGCCGACGAAGACCACGCCCAATCGCATCAGCCAGTCGAGCATCTCGGTGGTGTTGTCAGCCAGCATGCGGCGCAGCCGCAGGTTGTCGCGCGGTGCGAGCGCGCCGGCATGTTTGCCGAGGTCTTCGAAATGAGCGTCGGCGCTGTCGGCGATCCCGGCGCGCCGCTGATGCGGGGTGCACGTGGCGGTCACCGACCCGACAGACCAGGAGGTCGACCCGCCCGTCTCAGGGTTTTTTTCAAGCAGGATGACCTTGCGGCCCAGCTGCGCGGCCTCGAGCGCCGCAGCCAGGCCTGCGCCGCCGCCTCCGATGACCAATACGTCCGCAATCGTTTCGCCTGCCAATTTTTTCTCCGGTCCTTCCCTCAGGGGATGATGCGCTGCTCGCGGAAGTAGTCAAAGCCCGCAGTCCACATCCCTCTGGAGTCTACGCGCTCGGCAAACCCGTCACGCGCAGCTTTCGACATATCCGAGACCACGTCCCACTGGACGGACAGCACATAGTCCCCATAGGGCCATTGGGCGATTGTCAGCAGATCGGTTGCACGCAGGCCATGGCGTCGGATGATAGCTTCCCAAAGCGGGGCCTTGTCCGCCACGAAGCTTGCGAAGTCCGATCCGCCGGGTTCGCCCACCTCCATACCGAAGTATGCGGCAAGAGTCGGCCAGAGATCGCGCCAGCGCATCGGATCGCCATTGACCACGTTGTAGGCCTGGTTTGCGCATTGCGGCGCCCGCATCATCCAGGCGATCGCGCGCGACAGGGTGGGCAGCCATGAAAACTGGGTCATTGCGTCGAAGCTGCGCGCCGTGCCCGGGAAGATGAGCGGCAGGCCGAGTTCCTTGAGCAGCGTCGCATAGATCGCCACGACCAGGATCATGTTGCGCGGTTCGTCGTCGCGGTAGTTGCAGAAGGCGTGCGGGCGCGAAATGCTCCATGTCCATTGCTTGCCACGCTGGCGCCGCTCGATGAGCTGTTGCTGAGGCAGGTAGAAGCTGCCCGGGTTGCCGCAGGGATCCTCTTCGCGGTAAGGCACCGGGCGCTCGCGCACGGTATGTCCGTAGAACTTGGTGCCGTGGACAAGGTGCACATGTGCGAGGTTGCGCGCAATCGGCTCGATTGCATCCATCAGGTTGGCCAGCATGGCGACGTTGGTGTCGACCGACTCGGGTGCACCGCCGAAGTGGTTGAACCGGGCAGCGTAGACGATGTGCGTCACGTCTTCGAGTTTGCCCAGTTGCGCCAGGCTGTCAGCCGGGTCGGTCAGGTCGGCGGCGATCATGGGGAAAGCCGGCTGAGGCGGCGGCCTGCGGGCAAGGCCGATCGGGTTCCAGTGGCCGTCGGCCTCGCGCAGATGCGTGCCCACGCTGCTGCCGATCTGGCCAGTCGCTCCGGCGATCAGGGTCTTGGTTCTACTGTTCATGGTCAGGGTTCGCGGCGCTTTAACTGCGCCGGTAGACGGCACATTCCCCGCCGCAGGCAAGAGCCCGGGCGGCCTCTTGCGTCGCGACGGCGATGCCGCGATACGGCGTGGAGCGGTCAAGGCCCGCGCTCTTGAGCCAGGTCCAGGCAATACCCGGAATCTCGCTTGCGGCGGTGTCACGGTCGGTGACGAGCAGTACGCTGCCGGGCGGCACGTGGGGAGCCTGTTCGGCGCCGTCGAAAAGATTTCGCCGGTAATAACGGCGATCGATCAGCGGCAGCCAGGAACCCATTCCGCGGATCTTCTGGTAGTAAGGGTCATCGAAGACAGCAGGCGAGCGGATCGTGTACATCGCGAGCGATGGCGGCCATCCTGCGGCGTCGCAGAGGAAGCGCTCGGCGGAATCGATCCCGTCCACCGTGCGCATGATGCGCAGGTGTTCCGCATACCACCGGGCCCATTCGTCCGATCGGGACGAGTCTGTCAGCCCGCTTTGACTCATGAAAATCATTGATGCTCCCGCCGCCTGTGCGATCCGGCCCCGGCGGTTTCCAGTTAGTTCATCTGCAACCCGGCTTCCTTGATGACCGGTCCCCACTTTCGGGTTTCCCTCTCGATTTTTTGCGAAAATCGTTCCGGCGCCCCACCGACCGGCTCATAGCCGATCTTCACCAGTCTTGCCCGCATTTCAGGCTCGGCGAGCACCTTGTTGAACGCAGCGTTCAGGCGTGCGATGACATCAGGCGGGGTGCCTGCCGGCGCAAGTACGCCATTCCAGGAGGTAACGTCGTACCCGGGCACACCGCTTTCGGCGATGGTCGGGAGGTCAGGCATGCCGACCGAGCGCTTGGCGCCTGTCGTGGCGATCGCACGCAACCGGCCCGATTCGACGAACGGCAGCAGCGTCGCGGGCTCGCCAAAGATCATGTCGATTTCCCCCGACATGACGGCGCTGGCCGCAGGCGCACCGCCCTTGTAGGGGATGTGCGTGAGCTTGACGTCTGCCATCGATGCGAACAGTTGCCCGGCCAGATGGTTGATCGCGCCATTTCCGCTGGACCCGAAGGTGAGCTTGCCGGGGTTGGCGCGGGCCAGCGCGATGAGGTCGCTCACGGACTTGACCGGGAGACTGGCATTGACCACCAGCATCTGCGGCACGTCCGAGAGAAAGACCACCGGCGTGAAGTCGCTTTCCTCGAACGTCATTTCCTTGTAGAGATGCCGGTTGATCGAATGTGTGCC
>CAITPF010000403.1 GCA_903894155.1 uncultured beta proteobacterium
ATGGGCTGGTTCGATGACTCCATGGTTGTGCTCCTGTCGTGAACGAGGCCGATTGCCTCGGTCCAAAACATACGCAGAAACTCAACCTGTGAAAACCAACAATGCTCGATCAGTGCCTACCGCGCGAGCGGTTTAGTCCTCCGACACATAAGAGCCGTCCACGACCGGCACCTTTCCAGTTGCCCAGTCTTGTCATTCAAAAGTCGTAAGTGGTGTTCAGCAACGTGCCCTAAAGCCGTCGGCCATGATTCTTCATACCAGTCGTCGAAATCGATTGAGCCGACCTTCAAGTCTGGCAAGGCGGTTCGTTAATCTCAGGTACTTCCTCATGATCTTGCCAAAGCGTGGGTATTGCGAATCGCCAGCAACGTGCTTTCATTGATCAATTGGTACAATTTTCCAACTCTCTTGCCTATGCTGGGTCTCTATCCCTTCCCTTTCCCACCCGACGCCTACGCGCCGAAGCGATGATGTGCATCCTCTGCGTGGCGCTTAACCAGTGCGCATCGAGCAGCGAGTCCTCATCCAATTGCAGACAAACCATGAAGAACACGATACGACTCCTGGGCATGATCCTGCTTGCGCTGTCGCTCGCCGGTTGTCCAGACTATTCGAACAATGGGCGGTCATTGCAGAGCGAGGCCGGCTATTTGGAGGTCGAGCCGATTTCCTTCAGCCTGCAGAAGCAGGGTTCTGAGCCCTACGCCCTCACCTCATCGACCGCACGCGTCTTCTACTCGTTCTTTCCGGCCGCACAAAATCCCGTCGGCAAGCCTTTGTTCGTTTTCCTGAACGGTGGCCCCGGCTGCGCAACGACTACCAATCTGTTCAGCATGAACACGGCACCGTACACGTTGGACCGTGAGCGTACCAAGGGTGCAAGGTATGCGACCAACCCTAACAGTTGGGACGAGCTGGGTAATCTGCTGTACATCGATGCCCCCAACACCGGGTTTTCGTACAACGTCGTGCCCGGGGCTTCGAGTTTCGACGTCCGGTTGCTCGAGTTCAACGCCCAGAATTTCAACCCATTCATAGACTCGGCCAACGTGATTCGCGTGTTGTTGCGCTTCCTTGAAGCGCACCCACAAATCCGGGCCAATCAGGTGGTACTGGTCGGCGAGAGCTACAGCGGGACGCGGGTTTCGACGATGCTTAACCTGCTCCTGTTCTACCCTGGATACGCTAGCGGCGACAAGGTATACAAGGATGCAGCGTTGGCGGCGGAGGTCCAGCGGCACTTCGACAGGGTCTATCCTGCAGACGCGGTCAACGGCATATACGCACCGGCGACGGTAGCCCGGCAGTTCGGGCGGCAGATTCTCATTCAACCCGAGATCAGCGGGCCTTATCAGGCGGCCGCGGACGGGGACCTATTTGAAGCCCCGGGATCGGTGATCGACACCATTGCGGCCGCAACCGGCACGACCTACTCCCGCTGCGATCCGAGTGACACCGCGTGCAACAAGGAAACCAACGCGCTGGTGTTTGCCGAAGAGGTTGCAGGAAGGGATCGCTACATTTACCGAAAGCCCGTTGGCTGGACCGACGAACTCGAGGCCTATGCGATGCTGGGGCTGTTGGACGCGAGCGTGCTCTCTGCCGTGCTGGAGGATGATGTCCGGACCATCGCGTTGATGCGTCCGGCCGCACGGACCAACGGGTACCGCTACTTGATAGATCAATTTGGCGTCAACTACCTGGACCCCGGGGTACTGCCGCCCCGCCAGGCGCAGACGCTTCGCCTGCTCAAGGCATCGCGCGCTCGTGTTAACGCGGCTCTGGCGGGGGCCCCCGGAGGCTCACTGCACGAGGTTCTTGGTATGTTGCCGGCCTATGATGACTATCTCAGCGGCACCAACTTCTTGGTCTGGTTCGCCTTCATGCTGAACAACGCGACGATTCGAGGCTATCCGGTGAGCCCAGACAGCTCACCGCTTTATGGGCAAATGTTCCTCGAAAACATTGCGCTGGTGAAGACTTTCCTGACCGATTCGGAGTTCGACCTGGTGATCTATTCCCCTGGCTACCCGGTCGCGCTGAGTATGTACACCAGTATCGTGAAAGCTGTGGATGTCAAACGTGGCAAGGAACTGGACGGGAAGACCGGTTCGTTCCGCGTTACCTACCAGCCTAATTCGCTCAATGGCGTGCCAACCCCTGCATATGTCGACATCTTCTACCCCTACTACGCGACCGCGGGACACGCCATCGCAGCCGAACAGCCGGAAAAGATTCTGACCGATGTGACCCGCTGGATGCAGTAGTCGGCACGAAGAGCCAGTTTCCCCCGGTGATCGAATTCGCGACCACACTGCAGTCGTAGGTCTACTGGAAGCAATGACCGCAATCTGGCGGTCAATTTGAACTTCTGTATTTCCGGATACGCTG
>CAITPF010000404.1 GCA_903894155.1 uncultured beta proteobacterium
CGATTTTCAATGCGTCAGCGGCCGCGCGTGCGTCTCGACAAGCAATTTTGAGTCGTGCAAAGTGGGGAATTGCGCAAATGTGTATAATTTGCGCCCTGCAAGACAGTTGGTTTCCCATCGGCCCGATTTTCTGGCGCCATGGGCGGTTAGCTCAGTGGTAGAGCACTGCCTTCACACGGCAGGGGTCACTGGTTCGAAACCAGTACCGCCCACCAAGACTCCCCTTTAATTCAAGGACGCATGAGCATTGTGCTCGTGGTCACCTAATCGTCGAGTCCCTCGGCTGACCCACTCTGGCGAGTCACGCTCGATAAACTCGATCTTCGTGTTGACCTTTGCTTCGGCGAGGGAAAGCAAGTTTGCCTGGACCCTCCAGGAGTGACTGTGATCACTAGGATGTCATAAGGGAATTCCCGATATCGTTATCTGGTCAGCTGCTGGTATAACCAGCGCATGAAACAAGGTACAAAGGCTCCGCGAATCGTCCGCCCGGATCGCAGCAATCAGGGCACTGGTTTTGCGATGGTGTTTGACTTCCTGCGTGATCAGCTGCTTGACGGCGCGATACGTAATGGCGACCGTCTCCTGCCGGAGCGAGAACTCGCGTTGCAGTTGGGGGTGAGCCGGCCAATCGTGCGAGAGGCACTGCGCGCGCTGTCGATGCTGGGTGTCGTGGAGATTCGTGAGCGTCTGGGAACCGTGGTCCGGCAGCCAGATATTTCAGTGTTGGGTGATGTATTTGCGTTCTCCCTCGTGCAGGCAACGGATGCCATCGACGACGTGATGCAGGCGCGGATTGCGCTTGAATGCCAGGCGATCCGACTTGCGTGCGAGCGTGTGACGACGGCGGACATCGAACGTATCAGGGGCGCGCTCGATGAGATCGAAAGAACCGTGAGCGATGCGACCGACGGCAGTCTGGCCGACTTCGGCTTTCACCTTGCTTTGGTGCGCGCGAGCAGATCCGACACACTCATTCAACTGTATGGCGCGATTGCCAATCTACTCACGCGCTCGCACCGCGATCGCCGGCAGCAGATGGCGCACCAACAGGATGAAATCATGAATAAGACCGTGGTCGAGGACCACCGACGATTGCTTGATGCGGTGATCGCAGGCGACCAGGACGCAGCCGACCTAGCGTTGCGCCGGCATTTCCGTATCGGAGATGAGTTGCGGCGCAAAATTGCGCTTTCCCGGAGCAAGCTGGCGGACGATTATCCAGGTTCAAAAACTCACGATCGCAAGCGGGGAGCCGCATGATTCAGCAAAATTCTCCTGGTGTTGTGGCTTTTATCGGGATAGGCACGATGGGCCGAGAGATGGCGCTTAACCTGGCGAAGGCGGGTCACCGAGTCGTCGCCTATGACGTCCGGCCAGTGGCGGCAGAATCCCTGGCTGCGCACGGAGTGGCCGTGGCAGCCACCATCGCCGATGCCGTCACTCAGGCGGATGTGGCAATTTTAATGCTGCCGGATACGCCAGATGTGGAATCGGTAATCTATGGGCCGGACGGACTGCTGGGCAATCCGCCTACAGGTCGTTTGGTCATTGATATGAGCACGATCGCACCGGGCAGCGCCAGAAAGATTCATGTCGATCTGAAAAATGTTGGCGTGGATTTTCTCGATGCACCGGTGTCCGGTGGGCCCCTAGGAGCTAAAAACGCCGAGCTCTCCATCATGGTTGGCGGCGCTGCATCCGCCTTTGAGAAAGCGCGCCACTTCCTTTCTGCGATGGGCACGACGATTACCCACGTCGGTGAAAGCGGCGCGGGGCAGACGGTCAAGCTATGCAACCAGCTGATCTGCGGCATCAATATCCAGGCGATCTGCGAGGCGCTGGCGCTTGGACGCGCCGCAGGCATTGACTTGCAGACGATGCGTACCGTGTTGCTGGGCGGCTCGGCTTCTTCCTGGATGTTGGACAAGCTTGGCCTGCAGATGATCGCGGGCGATGTCTCAGCGGGATTCCGGATAGACCTGATGCTAAAAGATTTGCGACTCGTGGCGCAACAGGCGCAGGAAACCAGCGTTCCGCTGCCGGCAACCGCGCTGGTCACCAGCCAGTATTTGGACGCCAAGGCGCACGGCGAAGGCGGCAACGGCAATCAGGCGCTGTTCCTTGTTTATGATCGCATGAGCGGACAGGGGCGGGCGTGAAACTCGACTTCGGCGCTGTCATCGAACGCTGGCCGATGTTCGTCGACGGGGCGATCATGACGATGGAGTTGGCAGTCGTTGCCACAACCTTCGGATTTCTGATCGGAACTGCGGGCGCGATTGCAAAGCGCAGCGCATCGGAATCGGCTCGGCGCATCGCAACGATCTACGTCGAGGCGATCAGAAATACGCCGATTCTCGTGCAGATCTTTTTGGTGTATTTCGGACTTGCAAGCCTGGGGTTGAAACTGCCGGCCTTTACCGTGGCGCTGGCGGCATTGACGATCAATGTTGGTGCCTACGCGACAGAAATCATGCGCGCTGGCTTTGATTCGATCCCGAAGGGGCAGATTGAGGCCGCCGAGTGCCTTGCGTTGAGCAGGCGGCAGGTGTACTGGCATATCATGCTGCGCCCGGCCATGGAAAAAGTCTATCCCGCGTTGACCAGCCAGTTCGTGCTGCTCATGCTCGCGTCCTCTGTGTGCTCCCAGATTTCAGCCGAAGAACTGACCGCCGTATCGAACTTCGTGCAGTCCGACACCTATCGCCCGTTTGAGACATACGCCTTTGTGGGCGCCGTGTATGTGCTTCTTTCGCTTGCGATGCGTGCTTGTCTCTGGGGAATTGGCCTGGTGCTTTTCCCGCGTCGTCGGCGGTTGGGGGTGCCTCTGTGATTGGCGCACTCAACTCGAGTCACATTCTGTACCTTTTGCACGGGGCACTGTGGACGATCGGACTTTCACTGATCGCTTTCCTAGGTGGCGGCGCGTTCGGATTGGTCGTGGCCTTGTGCCGTATTTCGCCAATTCGACTCGTTCGTGTCCTCACTGCCAGTTACGTTCAATTGATTCAGGGTACGCCGTTGCTGGTCATCTTGTTCATGACCTTCTTTGGACTGCCAGCGCTGGGATTGAATATTGCGCCACTTACGGCCGCGGCCGTTTCCCTGACAGCATTCGTTGCGGCCTACCTGGGGGAGATATGGCGTGGCTGCATCGAATCTGTCGCGCGCCCGCAGTGGGAAGCGGCAGAGTGTCTGGCTTTGACGAAAATCCAGCGCATGCGTCTTGTGATTCTGCCGCAGGCGATCCGCATCGCGACCCCTCCGACGGTGGGTTTCATGGTGCAGATTATTAAAAACACGTCACTCGCGTCGGTGGTGGGTATGCTTGAGCTGACGCGCTCCGGGCAGATTATCAACAACTCGGTGTTCGAGCCATTTCTGGTGTATTCGATCATCGCAGCGGTTTATTTCTCCATGTGCTACCCGATCTCGCGCTGGAGTCAGCGGCTTGAGCGGCAGCGCAGCGCCGTCGTTTTGCAATCAGTCCCTTCATCGCTTACATGAAACACGTCGTCAATCAAAATGCTGAAGCGGTCGTTGTCCTGCGCAACGTGCACAAGAGCTTTGGACCACATAAAGTTCTGGACGGGGTAAATCTGAAGGTGCGGCGTGGGCAAGTCACGACGATCATCGGCCGAAGTGGCTCAGGCAAAAGCACGGCGTTGCGATGCATCGATCACCTGGAGAAAGTGGACAGCGGAGAGATTGAAGTATGCGGGCGTCGGGTTGACGATCCCAACGTAGACCTGAAGGCGCTGCGACTGGACTTGGGTATTGTTTTTCAAAGCTACAACCTGTTTCCGCACCTTACCGTCGAAGAAAATATCATGCTGGCGCCTTGCGCTGCCAAGGGGCTTGATAAGACCTGCGCCCGCGACCTCGCCAGTGAAGTGCTAGCGAGCGTTGGCTTGGCCGATAAGTCGAACGCCTATCCCGAGCAGTTGTCGGGTGGTCAGCAACAGCGGGTCGCCATTGCGCGCTCGCTTGCCATGCAGCCACAAGTGATGCTGTTTGACGAGGTGACCTCTGCGCTCGACCCCGAACTCACCGGTGAGGTCCTGAGAGTAATCGAGGAACTGGCGGCCGGCGGAATGACGATGGTGATCGTGACGCACGAGATGGCGTTCGCTCGCCGGGTGTCGGATCAGATTGTATTTATGCATTCCGGACGTGTTTGGGAGGAAGGCGGTGCAGATATTCTGGAAAATCCACAAACATCCGAGTTAAAACAGTTCGTAAGAAGTGCACCGTAATCCGGTATTTCAAAAAACTCAGAAATCAAGGAGATACATCATGACCCTATTTCGCTCTGCCTTGCTGGCGGCTTGTCTCACCTTCGCGGCTGCCGCCGCACATGCCGATGTGCTGGATGACATCATGAAGGCGAAGAAGATACGCATCTCAACCGACATGGCGATTCCTCCGGCGGGCATGATGGACGGCAATATGCAGCCGATTGGTTCTGACGTGGAAACGGCAAAGTTGCTTGCCAAGGACTGGGATCTGCAGATCGAGTGGGTCTCGACCACTGGAGCAACGCGCATTCCAAACGTCAACACCGGAAAGGCCGATGTCATTATTTCCACGCTGTCGGTGACCCCGGAGCGCGCCAAGGTGATTGATTTTTCGAAGGCGTATGCTGTCCTGCAATCAGTGGTGGGTGCCCCGAAGTCGGCTTCCATCAAGGATTGGGCTGACCTCAAGGGGAAGTCTGTCACGGTCACCCGTGGGACTACGCAAGACACCGAACTGAGCAGCATGGCCAATGAACGTGGCTTCAAGGTGGTGCGCTACGATGACGATGCGACCATGGTGACTGCGGGTGCCACTGGCCAGGCTGATGTGGTTGCCACTTCCGTAGCGCTGGTCAATGC
>CAITPF010000405.1 GCA_903894155.1 uncultured beta proteobacterium
CGTGCCCTTACACGCATATCCGTAGACTTTTTGCGCCTGAGCAAGCGAGACATAGCCATAGGCGATGTCTCGCTCGATCAGTTGGGTGTTGCGGTCTTTCGGGTTGCCCAGGCCGGCGCCGCCGGGGATCTCACACATCATGGTGCCCCCGGGCGGCACGATCGCATCGCCGCCGCCGGTGGCGACACTGCCGTTGATCACAAGCTTGCCATTGGGCCCGTCCTGCCCGCCCAGCAGGCCGGGTACCGGGAAGTAATAACGCCCACCACGAAAGCCGATCAGCAGCGGGCCGTCCGGGCCTAGGTCACCCTCGAGAACCACCATTTCAAAGCGCTGCCCCAGGCCGCCGCGGTAGCGTCCGGCGCCGGCAGAGTCTTCCCAGAGCTCGCGCCGCTTGACGAGCGCAGGGATGTCGCTCTCCAGCACTTCTACCGGGGTGTTGCCGATGTTGACCGGGAAGGTCAGGCATGAGATGCCGTCTTGCCCTGCACGCGCGCCGAGACCGCCGTTGGCCGCGTTCAAAGGCGCAAACTGCGAACCATCACGACGTCTGCCGAAGATGTACTGCGCCCACAGCGGAGTGGAGCCCGACGCCGCGATCACGCGATCTGGAAGAGCCTGAGCCATCGCGCTGAAAATGGTCTCGGGAACGAAATTTCCGATACTTGTGCGCGCAAATACCGGCGCAGGGAATTTCGCATTCACAACGCTGCCCTCGGCGGCGACGATGCGGATGGGCCGCATCGAACCTTCATTACCTTGCACCGGCAGTTGCAACAGTGCCAGCACCGCGAACATCGCATAGGCTGAGGTGTAACCCAGCGTGCAATTGACAGCCGGGCGCACTTGGCGCGAGCTGCCAGTGAAGTCGACGGTAAGCTCGTCGCCCTTTACCGTCACCGTCACCTTCAGACAGATATTTTCGCCATCAATGATCTCGATCGGCGCTTCATGAGAGTAAACGCCATCGGGAATGCGATTGATCTCGGCGCGCGCGAGCTCTTCGCTGCGGCGAATGATTTCATCGGAGAGTGGCTGAAAATCCCCCCAGCCTTGCTCGCTGCACAGCTCGCGCAGGCGTTCGCAACCAACGTGGTTGGCCGCGCATTGCGCGCGCAAGTCGCCCAGCACGGTTTCCGACAGGCGAACGTTGCTTGCGATGAACGAAAAGACGTCGGCATTGGGTTCGCCCGCGTTATAGAGCCGGCAGACCGGGATGCGAAGCCCTTCTTCGTAGTTGTCACGGCTTTCTGTGGTCGCGCGGCGCCCGCCGATGTCCACGTGGTGCGCCGAACATGCGCCATAGCCGATGAGCCTGCCGTTGTGAAATGCAGGCGTCACGATAAAGATGTCGTTGTGGTGGCCACTGCCGTTCCACGGATCGTTGCCGATCAATACGTCGCCTTCGCGCAAGGTGTGCACTGGTACCTTTTCAAGCATGTGCCTGAGCATTGGTGCCAGGCCACCGGCGATACCTGGTGTGCTGTCCGTCGAACGCACGAGCAGGCGCGCCTGTGCGTCGAACACGGCGCAAGCGTAGTCGTTGACGTCGCGAATCACAGTGGAGAACGAAGTACGCACGAGTGCCGCGGCAAGCTCATCGACCGATGACGATAAGCGGCGCCAAAGCATCTCGAGCTTGACCGCATCGATGTGGTCGCTTCGCACCGCGCTTTCCGTGCGCGCGGCAAGCATCGGCAGCGTGACGATCAGGCTGCCTGAGGCGTCGACCGCCAACGAAGCACCGACACCGACGATGGTCGTGGATTCAGGCTCTTCGACTATCGCCGGCCCGATGATGGAAACGCCAACCGCTAGAAGCTGGCGCTGGTAGACAGCGTGAGTGATGAATTTTTCCGACAAGGGGCAGTAGGCATCCCGGTGGCCCGACGCGGACGGCTCACCGCTGTTACCCAGGGGAGCGGTATCGACGAAGGTCTTGCCAGGTGCGAGTGCGGTCACGCGCAGACTCATGATCTCAAGCTCAAGCTCATCGAAAACGCGGCCGTATAACTTGATGTAGACCTCGTTGAATGCAGCGCGCAGACCCTTGGCGAAGTCACCGGACTTCAGCACCGAGGTAGGCAGCGGCACGGACACGTCGTAGCCCTGGCCCACGTAACGCACATCGGCCGAGCGTTCGAACCACACATCGGCTGGCTTGACGCTACGCGGCAAGCCAGCGCGACCTTCTTCTTCCATGCTGAGGTACGCCGCTTCCAGTTGCGTAACGTCGGCCTTCGCCGCACGGGTCCGGTGCGTGCGCACGGAATCGAACGAGGCCTGTGCTATTAGCATGCCGAAGGCCGATGCGACACCTGCGCGCGGTGGGATCACTACGGTGCGTGCGCCGATGCGGCGCGCCAGATCGTATGCGTGGACTGGACCCGCGCCGCCAAAGGCCACGACGGCGCAGTTGCTCGGGCTATCACCTTTTTCAGCGACATAGATCTTGGCCGCACTCGCCATGTTTTCGTTGACCAAACTGTGGATACCCCAGGCTGCCTTTTCTAAGGTCAGGCCCAGCGTATGCGCCAGCTTGGCTTCGATCGCGGCGATGGCCTTGTCGCGATCCAGTGCCATGCGGCCACCGAGGAAATAGGCAGGGTTCAGGTAACCGAGCACGAGATCGGCGTCAGACACCGTCGGCTCGGTGCCGCCTTGCCCATAGCTGACAGGGCCCGGCACGGCCGAAGCACTTTCGGGACCCACTTCCATCGTTCCCTTGGCGCTGACTTTGGCGATGCTGCCGCCACCCGCGCCGATCTCCATCAGGTCGACCACCGGCACACGCACTGGAATGCCGCTGCCGCGCTTGAATCGATGTACGCGATCGACCTCTAGCTCATTTACTCGGCCCACGCGGCCACCGCTCACCAGGCACATTTTGGCGGTCGTGCCACCCATGTCGAATGCCAGCACTTTGTCGTAGCCCGCCAGGCGCGCATAGTGCGCTGCGCCAATCATGCCGGCCGCAGGGCCTGATTCGATGATCTGGACAGGAAATTTCCGGGCCATCTCGGATGAGTTGAGGCCACCACTTGATTGCATAAGCAAGAACTCTCCCTTGAAGCCCACGTCGGTCAGGCGGCTATTCAGTCGCTCGAGGTACTTCTCGACAACTGGCTTGGTGTAGGCATTAACCGCCGTCGTGGTGGAGCGCTCATATTCCTTGAGTTCACGCAGTACTTGGTGCGAAAGCGTGACGGAAACGCCGGGCGCGAGTCGCGCTGCAATGTCGCCGATCCGCTGTTCGTGGTCAGGGTTCGCAAACGAGTTGAGCAGGCACACCGCAATCGACTCGACACCTTGGGCCAGAAGTCCGGCTACCGCGGCTTCGACTGATGCTTCGTCGAGTTCCGTCAGAATCCGGCCGGATGTGTGGACGCGCTCGTCGACTTCGACGCGCATCGGCCGCGTAACAAGCGGTTCGGGAAAGCGGATCTGCAAATCATTTCCGTCATAACGTTTTTCACGACCTATCTCCAGTACGTCACGAAAGCCGCGTGTTGTGATAAGGCCAGTGCGTGCGCCCTTGCGCTCAATCACCGAGTTGATGACCAGCGTTGTGCCGTGCACGAGTACGAGCGCCTCTTGCAGCGAACCCGGTGCCATGGCCTCAAGTTTGCGCAGGCCCGTTTCGATGGCGCGGGAGGGGTCATCGGGCGTCGTCAGGATTTTCTCCACATATACCTTGCCTGTTTTTTCATCAATCATTAACAGGTCTGTGAAAGTCCCCCCAATATCGCATCCGATGCCAATTGCCATGAATGTCTCCAAGTAGTTTTGATCGTATGCCGAATCTTAAGTATTTAAACCTTTGTATACAAGAGAATACTCATAGGGTTTACCCTATCATTTACACAATTTCGAACGAAATTGATTGCCATCGGCTGCCGGGGGTTTCGTGGTCCATCCCCATACTCTGTTGGCGGGGGATGAAAATTGATCGCCGGTCAATTGAGTCGCTGTATTAGATTCTGTCCGAAAATTTGGCTATCATTCAAGGGCATAATAAATTCCCGAAATCTCTGCAAGTCTGTCGGACGGCATCAAACCGGTACTTCTGGCGTTCTAGTTTGAAACAAAATCTGTCCAAAGCCCGAAAATGTCCATTTATCTGCATCTGGACAAGTTCTGGCATTAATAATTAGAAAACGCGCCTATTTTCGCCCCTGGTCGGTCTGCGACATCAAGTGTCCGCTCGGTCTGCCGCCTTCCAGTCGAGTACTAGTCAGTCTGCCAGCGTGTTCAGGGTGTGACGCAATCAGTCGAGGACCACCTCGGATAACTCCGCCTTGTGACAGTAAGCCAATCATATTAAATGGATTTGACGCCTATTTTGGAGCGATCAAGACCGCTGACCTTTTGGCACTGCCTAATGTTTAGCAGACGCAGGACGCTTCTCCTCGTGTGATAAAGCTAATCGGTTAATTTCTCAACTTGTTATTTGCCATTTTTTCGAATGGAATTATGACATCTGCAATGAACCGCTTGCCAGTCGCTTTGAACTCACTAGCTATTAATGCATTTGACGACAGCAACCCATTGTTGCAGGTCCACAAGGCTTCTTCGAGGCAATCCTCATTTTCCAAGAGCATCCGAAGCCCATTTCCCGTATTCATTACAAAACCCGATATATCGTTTTGATACTTCTCAGCCAAAGCGTTATGCCACTGCCTCGGCCAACCTTCCAAGTCTGCGAGCGATTTTGTAGCTTGCAAGTACGCCAGGGCTAATACTCTTCC
>CAITPF010000406.1 GCA_903894155.1 uncultured beta proteobacterium
ATGACCGGCTCACCGCACATGGCGTTGTGGTGCTTCATCGCCTTTTACCTCAGCTGCCTCGCAATTACCTGGGTCTGGTATTCGCGGCGCAATGCACCGATGCCCTGCTGATTTCGGAGAACATTCATGAGTCATTTTTTGGATCGACTGCGGTTCATGTCCCGCACCAAGGAAACATTTTCCGGCGATCATGGTGCCGTCGTTGACGAGGATCGCAGTTGGGAAAACGCCTATCGCCAGCGGTGGCAGCACGACAAAGTCGTGCGATCAACCCACGGTGTGAACTGCACGGGTTCGTGCTCGTGGAAGGTGTATGTCAAGAACGGCCTGATCACCTGGGAAACCCAGCAGACAGACTATCCGCGCACACGACCGGATCTGCCGAATCATGAACCACGTGGATGTCCCCGCGGTGCTTCCTACAGCTGGTATGTCTATTCGGCACAGCGCGTCAAGCACCCGATGGTGCGCGGCCGGCTGATGGAAATGTGGCGCGAGGCGCGCAAGACCATGGAACCCATCGAGGCGTGGGAGTACATCAGCCAGAACCCCGAGCGAGCCCGTCGCTACAAGAGTGTGCGCGGTCTGGGCGGCTTCGTGCGCTCCGATTGGGATACCGTGACCGAGATCATTGCCGCGGCAAACGCGTTGACGATTCGAAAGTTCGGGCCGGATCGCATCATCGGGTTTTCGCCGATTCCTGCAATGTCCATGGTGTCCTATGCCGCCGGTTCGCGCTACATCAGCCTGCTTGGCGGCGCTTGCCTGAGCTTCTATGACTGGTACTGCGATCTGCCACCGGCCAGCCCACAGGTCTGGGGCGAGCAGACCGACGTGCCGGAATCGGCCGACTGGTACAACTCGACTTACCTGATGGTTTGGGGATCGAACGTTCCGCAGACTCGCACCCCGGATGCGCACTTTTATACCGAGGTTCGCTACAAGGGTACGAAGACCGTGGCGGTCTCGAGCGATTTCGGCGAGATGGTGAAGTTCGGCGATATCTGGCTGGCGCCAAAGCAGGGAACAGACGCCGCGCTGGCCATGGCGATGGGCCACGTAATCCTCAAGGAGTTCCATCTGTCGGGCAAGTCCGACTACTTTGCAGGATATGTCCGCCAGTACACCGACATGCCCATGCTCGTCATGTTGCGTGAGCAGGGCGGGCGGTTGCTGCCTGATCAGTTCCTGCGCGCCTCACACCTTGCGGGCAACCATGGTGAGGCGAACAACCCTGAATGGAAGACCCTGCTGATCGACACGAATACGGGCGATCTCGTCGTGCCGAATGGCGCCATCGGCTTGCGCTGGGGCGAGGGCAAGGTGAACGACGGCGCGCAGGTCGGTCGCTGGAATCTGGAGAAAAAGGACGCGAAGACGGGGCGCGAGATCGAACCCCTGTTGACGCTCATCGACCAGCGTGCTGAAGTCGCAGGCGTGTCGTTTCCGTACTTTGGCGGAGAGCAGGATGACATGCTGGTGCGCAACGTGCCGGCAAAGCGTGTGCGCCTGGCCGATGGCAGCGAAGCGCTGGTGACCACGGTGTACGACCTGCAGATGGCCAACTACGGTATCGACCGCGGGCTCGGTGGGGGCAACGTTGCCGCCAGCTTCGACGATGACGTGCCTTACACGCCAGCCTGGCAAGAGAAGCACACGACGGTGCCGCGCCACCTGGTGATTCAGGTCGCCCGCGAGTTTGCGCAAAACGCGCACGACACGCACGGCAAATCGATGGTGATCGTGGGCGCCGCCCTCAATCACTGGTATCACATGGATATGACCTACCGCGGCATCATCAACATGCTGATGATGTGCGGTTGCGTTGGCCAGAGCGGTGGCGGCTGGGCGCACTACGTCGGTCAGGAGAAGCTGCGGCCTCAGTTTGGCTGGGCGCCGCTCGCCTTCGCGCTTGACTGGACGCGCCCGCCGCGCCAGATGAACGGCACGAGCTTTTTCTACAGCCACACGAGTCAGTGGCGTCATGAAAAGCTTCACGTGGAGGAGATCCTCGCCCCCACTGCCGATCCGGCAAAGTATGACGGGATGAGCATGCTCGATCTGAACGCCAAATCGGAGCGCATGGGGTGGCTGCCGTCGGCGCCGCAATTGCAGACCAATCCGCTTGACGTCGTCGACGCAGCGGCAGCAGCCGGCAAGGACCCTGTGGCTTACACGGTCGAGATGCTCAAGCAGGGCAGCCTGAAAATGTCTTGCGACGATCCTGACGATCCCGCGAACTTTCCGCGCAACATGTTTGTCTGGCGCTCCAATATCCTGGGCTCCAGCGGCAAGGGTCACGAGTACTTCCTCAAGTACTTGCTGGGAACGCAGAATGCGGTCTTCGACGATGCAGTCGATGCGGTGCGTCCGAGCGAAGTCAACTTCCAGGAAGAGGGCGCAGAGGGCAAGCTCGACCTGCTGACGGTGCTCGATTTCCGTATGAGCACCACGTGCCTGTATGGCGACATCGTTTTGCCGACGGCCACCTGGTATGAGAAGGATGATCTCAACACGTCTGACATGCATCCCTTCATCCATCCACTTTCGGAGGCGGTCCAACCGCTCTGGGAAAGCAAGACAGACTGGGAAATCTATAAGCTCCTTGCGAAGAAATTCACTGAAATCGGCGGACCGTACCTTGGTACCCGCAAGGACATCGTGCTTCAGCCGCTCATGCACGACACCCCCGGAGAGCTCGGTCAGCCGTTTGAGCCCAAAGACTGGAAGCATGGCGAGTGCGACCTCATCCCGGGCAAGACGGCGCCGAACATGATCGTGGTTGAGCGCAACTACAACGACATCTACCGCAAATTCACGTCGGTCGGACCGCTGCTCGAAAAGCTCGGCAATGGCGGCAAGGGCATCAACTGGAATACCGAGCACGAGGTACACGAACTGGCTGGATTGACCAAGACCGTGTCAGAGCCGGGTGTCAGCCAGGGGCGTCCGAAGATCGACTCGGCGATCGACGCTGCCGAGATGATCCTGACATTCGCGCCTGAAACCAATGGTCACGTTGCGGTCAAGGCGTGGGAGGCGTTGTCCAAGATCACAGGCCGTGATCACTCCCATCTGGCAATCGGGCGCGAGCACGACAAGATCCGCTTTCGCGACGTGCAGGCACAGCCGCGCAAGATCATCTCCGCGCCGACCTGGTCTGGTCTGGAAAGCGAAGAGGTCAGCTACAACGCCGGGTATACCAACGTGCACGAGCTGATACCGTGGCGCACACTGACTGGCCGGCAGCAGTTTTATCAGGACCACCGGTGGATGCTCGACTTCGGCGAGGGCTCCTGCCTTTACAAACCCGCCATCGACACCAAGACGATTGCGCCAATCCTGGGCTCCAAGCCCAACGGCGAGAAGGAGCTGGTGCTGAACTGGATCACCCCGCACCAGAAGTGGGGAATTCACTCGACCTACTCCGACAACCTGCGCATGCTGACGCTTAGCCGCGGCGGTCCTCACGTGTGGGTCTCCGAGACCGAGGCTGCCCAGGCAGGCCTTCGCGATAACGACTGGGTCGAAGTGTTCAACGTGAATGGCACGCTGACGGCGCGTCTTGTCGTAAGCCAGCGCGTACCGGTGGGCATGTGCCTGATGTACCACGCGCAGGAGAAGATCGTGAACGTGCCGGGCGCCGAGATGAGCGGCAAGCGCGGCGGGATTCACAACTCGGTCACGCGCGCTGTGCTCAAACCGACCCATATGATCGGCGGCTACGCGCAGCAGGCCTGGGGGTTCAACTACTACGGCACGGTGGGCAGCAACCGGGACGAGTTCGTGATCTTACGCAAGATGAAAAATGTCGACTGGCTCGAAGGGCCGCTGGTTGAAGAAGGGGTCGCAAAATGAAAATCCGCGCACAAATCGGCATGGTGCTGAATCTGGACAAGTGCATAGGCTGTCACACGTGTTCCGTGACTTGCAAAAACGTCTGGACGAGCCGTGACGGCGTCGAGTACGCCTGGTTCAACAACGTCGAGACCAAGCCCGGCATCGGATACCCGAAGCAATGGGAAAACCAGAAGAAGTGGAAAGGTGGCTGGGAGCGTACGGCTGCCGGAAAGCTCGTGCCGCGCCAGGGAGGTCGCCTGCGGATATTGGCCAATATCTTCGCCAATCCCAACCTGCCGTCGATTGACGATTACTACGAGCCGTTCACTTTCGACTACGAGCATTTGCAGAATGCCCCGTTGTCGCAGACGCCGCCTACTGCCAGGCCGGTTTCCGTGATCACCGGCAAGAAGATGGACAAGATCGTGTGGGGCCCGAACTGGGAAGACGATCTCGGTGGCGAGTTTGCATCGCGCAGTCGCGACGCGCTCTTCGAGGGCGTGCAAAAAGAGATGTACTCGACGTTCGAGAGCACCTTCATGATGTACTTGCCCAGGCTTTGCGAGCACTGCCTGAACCCGGCGTGCGTGGCGAGTTGCCCCTCCGGATCGATCTACAAGCGCGAAGATGATGGCATCGTGCTGGTGGACCAGGACAAGTGCCGCGGTTGGCGGATGTGCGTGTCCGGCTGTCCATACAAGAAGATTTACTACAACTGGCAAAGCGGTAAGGCGGAGAAGTGCACGTTCTGCTATCCGCGTATCGAGGCCGGGCAGCCGACGGTTTGTTCGGAGACCTGCGTTGGTCGTATCCGTTACCTTGGCGTCCTGCTCTATGACGCGGACCGCATCGAGGCGGCGGCATCGGTGGCCGGCGAGCAGGATCTCTACCAGAGCCAGCTCGATCTGTTCCTGGATCCGAACGACCCGGCCGTGATCGAAGAAGCCCGGCGCCAGGGCATCCCCGAAGCCTGGCTCGAGTCCGCACGCAAGTCGCCTGTCTACAAGATGGCGGTTCAGTGGAAGGTCGCCTTCCCGTTGCATCCGGAATACCGCACGCTTCCGATGGTCTGGTACATCCCGCCACTGTCGCCGATCCAGTCGGCTGCGGAGGCGGGTCACATGGGCATGAACGGCATCATCCCCGACGTCAAGAGCCTGCGGATCCCCGTGCGCTATCTGGCAAACCTGTTGACTGCAGGCAAAGAAGAGCCTGTGCTGCATGCCCTGGAGCGCCTGCTCGCGATGCGTGCGTACAAGCGTGCACAGGTTGTGCATAAACACGCTGACGACGCCGTACTCGCACAGGTGGGGCTCGATGCGGCGACTGTTGAGGATATGTACCAGATCATGGCGATCGCCAACTATGAGGATCGCTTTGTCGTGCCCAGCAGCCACAAGGAAATGGCCGAGGACAGCTTCAACGAGAAGGGCAGTTGCGGGTTCACCTTTGGCAACGACTGCTCGGGCGGCGCGTCGGAAGGAACGCTGTTCGGGCGAAAGAAGCAGGGCAGCGAAATCTTCCTCGACATGCCCAAGTCGCGCAAGGCCCGCGCCGAGACGCTCTGAAGCCATGTCTATACGCCGACGCCACACAACCCCACGCCTGCGCTGCGCGCAGGCCGGAGATCTCTGATGCAAGAATTCAAACTGCTTTCCGCGTTGCTCTGCTATCCCGAGCCAGACCTGCTCGAGGCGCTGCCGGCCCTGCGCCAGATGGTCGGGGATACCGAACTGCTTCGCGGTCGTCTCGATCCACTGCTGGATTACCTCGGCGCGCATACGCTGATCGAGCTTCAGGAAAACTACGTATCGACCTTCGATCGTAGTCCGTCGCACAGTCTGCACTTGTTCGAGCACATCCATGGCGAGAGCCGGGACCGCGGCCAGGCCATGGTGGACTTGCTGGCGGAATATCGGCGACACGGCTTTGACCTGATGACCACGGAGTTGCCGGACTACGTGCCGCTGTTCCTCGAGTTTCTGTCGGCATTGCCCGCGGACGAGGTGCAATCGCTGCTCGGCGACGCCATCCACGTGCTTGCCCTGCTCGGGGATAAACTCGCGTCGAACGACAGTCCCTACGCGTGCATATTCGCAGCTGTGCGCGCGAACTGCACGACCGAGCCCAAGCCGTTCATCGAGCCGCCCGTGCGCGACATGGATGAGGCGCTTGAGACCTTCGGTCCGGGAGCTGACGGTGTCGAGCCGCTATTGCGACCCTCGGCGGCACAGACCATCCAGTTCTATCCGAAATCATCGCGGCAGGACGCAGCCGCGCCTGCGTGCGCACGCTAAAAGCCGAAGAGGAGCGCCACATGAACACCCTCAACCAGTTCGTATTCGGGATCTATCCCTACATCGCGCTGACGATCTTTCTGCTCGGCAGCCTGGTACGGTTCGAAAGGGAGCAGTACACGTGGACGAGCGATTCATCCCAGTTGCTTTTCGAAGGACAGCTTCGTGTCGGGAACATCCTCTTTCACGTAGGCATACTCGGGCTGTTCTTTGGCCATCTCGTTGGGCTGCTCACGCCGCTCTGGATCTGGGACGCCCTGGGCGTGACCCATTCGTTCAAGCAACTGGTCGCGATGGTGGCCGGTGGCGTGATGGGGGTGATTTGCCTGGCGGGCCTTGCGTTGTTGATGCAGCGGCGGTTCGGCAATGCCCGGATCTCCGCAGTGACCCGCATCGGTGACAAGGTGCTGCTGTTGTGGATCCTGGGCACGCTGCTGCTGGGCTTGGCGACGATCTATGGATCCGCGCAGCACCGCGATGGCGGTGAAATGGTCCTGCTGATGACCTGGGCCCAGCACGTGATGACCTTTCGCGGGGACGCGGCATCGTTCATGGAGGGTGCTTCTCTCATCTTCAGGCTTCACATGTTCATGGGCATGACGCTGTTCGTGATCTTTCCTTTCACGCGACTGGTGCACGCGTGGAGCGGATTTGCCTCGGTGACGTATCTCGGTCGTCCGTGGCAGTTGGTCCGCCGGCGCTAGAAAGGGGCGATCATGGAAATTCGCATCAACGGAAAGGAAATCACGGACGCGGCGGTCGAGGCCGAGATGGTCCATCATGTGCAGGCCGATCGCCCGTTTGATGATGCGCTGCGCGCGCTTGCGATACGCCAGATCGTCCTTGACGAGGCAGCTGCGCAGGGCATTGATGTCTCCGACGCGGAGCGTGCCACTGCAGAGCTCCTTGACAGGAGCGTTGCCGTGCGCGCCCCGACGCCCGAGGAATGCCGGCGACACTACGACGGCAACCTCGCCAGGTTCACGCAGGGCGCGTTGGTCGAAGCCAGCCACATCCTGTTTCAGGTCACGCCTTCCGTGGATCTTGAGCTCCTGCGCCGCAAGGCCGGCGATGTTCTCGAGCGCCTGCGTCAGGCACCGGACGATTTCAAGGCGCTTGCCGCGGAATGTTCAAACTGCCCATCCTCAGGTATCGGTGGCAGCCTGGGCCAGATTTCTCGTGGGGAAACAGTGCCCGAATTCGAGCGCGTGATCTTTGGCGAGCATACCGCCGGCCTGGTCGGGCGCGTGATCGAAACCCGCTTCGGGTTGCACATCATCCGCATTGATCGCAGGATCGAGGGCAGGGTTCTGCCTTTCGATCAAGTTAAAGGGCAAATCACGCAAGCCCTGGGGGCCGCACTGGCGGACAGGGCCGCAAGGGATTTTGTGACGGAGCTGGTTTCCCGCGCAGCGATCGAAGGCATCGTGATTGAACCTGGAAGCCAAGTCCTGGTGCAGTAATCCCCTGAAAGCAAACTCGCCATCCCGGCGTTTGGGCGGTCGCACGGCTCATCGCGGAAGGTTTCAGTCGAACCTTTCGTGCATGAGCCCAGACGCTTGCCAGACTGATAACTGACTTTACAATCGCCGCCGACCGCATTCCCCGCTTGACGGGAAAACGCCCGGCACGGTTTACTTCAGCAAGCCGCTGCCTGAAGCAGTTGCTTGGCCCGCAGGGAATCCCTTTAAAATTCCAGACTACGGTCAAACTGCGCGTCGCGACCTCTCACCCGCGGAGATTGCGTCCGGGATTCATTTGAAGGAAAGTTGATGAGCGAAGAAAACCCAGGAAGTCATCCGAAGGAGCGTGTTCTTTCCACCGACGTGGAGGGGTTCGATGACTTGAAGGCGTTGGCCCTGGATCTGCTTTCACCCAGTCATCATGCCGCCAGCAAGGTCTGGCGGCAGCTGGACCCGGTGCTGTGGGAACACACGCATAGCGCCTGGGTCGTCTTGCAGACTGTCTCACGGCAAAAGCTCCAGCGCGAGTTGTCCGATCCTGTTTTTCGCAAAATCGTTGACGATCTGGTGCAAGCCAGGCGCGACTCGATCGAAGCGCCCACGTGGTTTCAGGAGGCCCACCCGCAATCTGCGCTGAATTGCGTGGCGTATTTCAGTATGGAATTCATGCTGAGCGAAGCCCTGCCCATTTACTCGGGCGGGCTGGGCAACGTGGCCGGCGATCAGCTCAAGGCCGCCAGTGACCTGGGTGTGCCGGTGGTTGGTGTGGGGCTTCTCTACCAGCACGGCTATTTTCGCCAGTTGATCGACAAGGATGGTGCGCAACAGGCGCTCTTTCCGTATAACGAGCCCGGACATCTGCCGATCACACCGTTGCGCAAACCGGATGGGGAGTGGCTGAGACTCGAAATCACCTTGCCCGGTTACTCGGTCTGGCTGCGTGCCTGGCAGGTTCAGGTGGGACGCGTGAAGCTGTACCTGCTCGATAGCAACGACCCGGCGAATAACCCCGTCCATCGAGGCATCACCAGCTACCTATATGGCGGCGGGCCCGAGTTGCGTCTCCAACAGGAAATACTGCTCGGGATCGGTGGCTGGCGGGTGCTCAAGGCGCTTGGCCTCAAGCCGCAGGTCTGTCACTTGAATGAGGGGCATTCGGCCTTCGTGGTTTTGGAGCGCGCGCGGTGCTGCATGGAGGAAACCGGGCTGCCCTTCGAGGACGCACTGGCCGTCACCCGATCCGGGAACCTTTTCACGACGCACACGGCGGTGGTGGCCGGTTTTGACCGTTTTGACCCAGCGCTCGTTGCGCAATACCTTGGCCCTTATGCCGAGCAGAAACTGGGCATTAAGCCCCTCGATTTGCTGGCCCTGGGCCGCCGGCATCCGAACGATGCGCTGGAACCGTTCAACATGGCCTATCTGGCGATACGCGGGAGCGGGGCGGTGAATGGTGTGAGTGCCCTGCATGGCGACGTAAGCCGTCACCTGTTTCAGTCGATGTTCCCGGGCTGGCCGATGGAAGAAGTACCCATCGGGCACGTGACCAACGGCGTCCATATGCCGACCTGGAGCTCCCCGGTGGCCGATTTTCTCTGGGCTGGGCGCAGCGGCAAGGATCGCTGGGAAGTTGCTAACGACGCCGAGGACCAGGGCATCCGCAGTGCCTCGGACGCCGAGCTCTGGCAATTCCGAAGCGCCGCCCGTGGGTATCTTGTTGAATACGTCCGCCAAAAAATGGTCCACCAAACGGCCGTCTCTGGCGCACCGCCCGAGGCCGTTGAGGCTGCAAAGCATCTCTTTGACGACAACACCCTGACGCTGGGTTTTGCGCGCCGCTTTGCAACCTACAAGAGGTCGGATCTGCTGCTGCACGACCCCGAACGCCTGGTGCGTCTGCTGACCAATCCGCAACGTCCGGTGCAGCTGATCATTTCGGGCAAGGCCCATCCCGCAGACCATCCCGGGCAGGCCCTGATCCAGCAATGGATGCGCTTCATCGGCCGACCCGACGTACGCAACCACGTGATCTTTATCAGTGACTACGACATGCGCGTGGCCAAGCAGCTGGTGCGGGGCGTGGACGTCTGGCTGAACACGCCGCGCCGCCCCTGGGAGGCCTGTGGGACGAGCGGCATGAAGGTGCTGGTCAATGGCGGAATCAACCTGTCAGAACTGGATGGCTGGTGGGCGGAAGCCTACTCGCCGCAAGTTGGCTGGGCACTTGGGGATGGTCTCGAGCATGGTGACGACCCAGCCTGGGACATCAGCGAAGCCGATGCCCTCTATGACCTGCTTGAGCGCGAGGTTGTACCCGAGTTCTATGCGCGCGATCAAGAGGGCATTCCGACTGCCTGGGCGGCAAGGATGCGGGAGAGCATGGCGCAATTGATGCCGCGCTTTTCCGCGAGCCGTGCGGTGCGCGAATACACCGAGAGCTACTACCTCCCGGCGGCCTCCACCTACCTTGGTCGGGCTGCCGGGCAGGGAAAAGGCGGCGCGGACATGGTCGCCTGGCGGCACGCGATGGATCGACAATGGAGCGCACTACACTTCGGTGACGTGAGGTATGAAAGCGACGGCGACAAGCACGTATTTGACGTCCAGGTGTATCTCGGTGATCTGGCCCCTGAGGCAGTCGCGGTCGAGCTTTACGCCAACGCGGTCAACGGCCACGGGTCGGACCGGGTGCGGATGGAGCGCCTGCATCCGCTGGTGGGTGCAAGCAACGGCTTCGCCTATCGCGCGCAGATGACTTCAGCCCGCCCGGCATCGGACTATACGGCGCGGATCGTTGCGCACTGTGACGGCGTGGCTGTCCCACTCGAAGACTCGCATATTTATTGGCAGCGATGATGAATGAGCTCTCCCGCCGCGAATCGCGGGGGGAGGGGGTACTCCACCGGTGTCTTCAGGCGGGTTGAAGCAGCACGGCGGCCAGTGGGGGCAGGGTGATTCTGAGACTGGCCGGACGGTTCATCCATTTCCCCCTGACCGCCTCGACCCCGCCACAATTGCCCAGATTGCTCCCGCCGTAGTGGGCTGAATCGGTATTCAGTACTTCAAGATAACGCCCGGCGTGCGGCACACCGAGGCGATAGCCTGTTTGAGGCGCCGGGGTGAAGTTCAGGGCGACCACCACGAAGCTGCCATCACGCCCCCAGCGCAGCCAGGACAGAACCGAATGCTCGCGATCGTCGCAATCGATCCATTCGAAACCAGTGCTTTCGAAATCCTGCGTGTGCAATGCCGTCAGTTCGCGATACAACCGATTGAGATCGCCGGACAAGCGCTGGATCCCGGCATGCGCCACATCGGCAAGCAGGCTCCAGTCAAGCTCCCGTGCCTCAGACCACTCGCGTTGCTGGCCGAACTCACCGCCCATGAACATCAGCTTCTTGCCAGGCGTGAATGCCTGCCAGGCCAGCAACAGCCGCAGGTTTGCGAAACGCTGCCAGGCGTCGCCTGCCATTTTTCCGAGCAGCGAACCTTTTCCATGGACCGCTTCATCGTGGGATAAGGGCAATACGAAGTTTTCACTATAGGCGTAGGTCTGGCCGAAGGTGAGCTCGTCCTGGTGCCAGCGCCGGTGAACCGGATCGCGGTGGAAGTAGTGCAGGCTGTCGTTCATCCATCCCATGTTCCACTTCATCGAGAAACCAAGTCCGCCAACGTCCGTTGGCCGTGACACCTGAGGCCAGGTCGTCGACTCTTCGGCCATGGTGAGTGCGCCCGGGAATTCGGCATGCACCATCGTGTTCAGTTCACGCAGGAAGTCGACTGCCGCCAGGTTTTCCCGGCCACCGAATTGGTTGGGAAGCCACTCGCCGGCCTTGCGCGAATAATCAAGGTACAGCATCGATGCCACGGCATCGACGCGCAGGCCGTCGAAGTGAAATTCGGAAAGCCACCAGTGCGCAGAAGAAAGCAGGAAGCTGCGGACTTCGTGCCGGCCAAAGTTGAAGATGTGGGTACCCCAGTCAGCGTGCAGCCCGAGCCGCGGATCCTCGTGTTCATAGAGTGCCGTGCCGTCGTAACGGGCGAGCGCCCAGTCATCCTGGGGAAAGTGTGCCGGCACCCAGTCGAGCAGTACACCCAGCCCTGCACCGTGACAGGCGTCAATGAAGGCGCGCAATTCGTCCGGCGATCCGTAGCGTGAGGTTGGAGCAAAATAGCCGGTGGCCTGGTAGCCCCACGACTCATCGAGCGGGTGCTCGGTAATCGGGAGCAGTTCGAGATGGGTGTACCCCTGAGCGACTGCGTAGGGGATCAGGTGTTTGGTCAGCTCGCGCCACAGGTACGGGCGGCCATCGGGATGGCGCATCCAGGAGCCGGGGTGGACTTCATAGATATTGACAGGCGAGCCCGCCCAATTCCACGAAGCGCGCTCCCCAAGCCATTTGGCGTCTTGCCAGATATGCTGCGACGTCGGCGCGACATATGCCGCCGACCCCGGGCGCTTTTCGAAGCCACGCGCGTAAGGGTCGGTTTTAACCAGCACGGCACCGCTCTTCCGGTTAGTAATTTCGAAACGATAGAGGCTGCCCGCAGTCGCTTCCGCCACGACCCCCTCCCAGACCCCGGAGGGGCCCAGACTGTGCATGCGGTTTACGCCCCCCTGCCAGGCGTTGAAATCACCGACTACCGAGACTTGCGAGGCATTCGGCGCCCATACGCGAAACACGGTTCCCCCGGCACAGGGCTGAGCGCCAAACAGTTGATAGGACTGGACGTTGCGTCCTTCGTTGAAAAGATATAAAGCATCCGATAGTTGCATTGGATTCCCAGGGCGCACCAGCCCACGGCATTTAATGGTTCAACGTTCTGATTCACGGGCGGCGATTGCGTCGCGGTAGAGTGAAATGTAGTCGCGCGCAGCCTGTTTCCATGAGAAATCACGACGCATGCCATTTTGCTGGATACGCAGCCATTGGCGCTTGTCGGGACGGGTGCGGCAGACACGCTCCATCGCCAGCCACATCGCATCCGGCGTGTCATCGCGAAGGACAAAGCCGTTGGCGGTCGTGTTGGCGAGCGTTTCCTCGCTGACGTCGACGACGGTATCAGCGAGGCCGCCGGTGGCGCGCACGATGGGTGGCGTGCCGTAGCGCAAGCTGTACATCTGGTTCAGACCGCAGGGCTCAAAACGCGAGGGCATCAGGAAACAATCGGCGCCGGCTTCGATACGGTGGGCCAGGGCTTCATCGAAACCGAGTTTGACGGCGATCTTCCCCGGAAAGCGTTCGGCCAGGGCGCTAAAGCCTGCCTCAAGATCCTTTTCGCCGCTCCCGAGCACGGCGAGTTGCATAGGCAGCGCAGCCATGCCGTCCTGGATCGTGAGCAGCAAATCAAGCCCCTTCTGATGCGTCAGGCGGCTGATGACGCCGAAAAGCGTCACGTCGGCGGCCACTTCAAGGCCCATTTCTTCCTGCAAGGCAGCCTTGTTCTGGCGCTTTGCCGCGAGGCGGTTGGCTGCGTAGTGGCTGGCCAGTGCCGGATCGGTCGCCGGGTTCCAGATTTCGGTATCGATGCCGTTGAGAATGCCACGCAAGGCAGTTGCGCGATGGCGTATCAGGGGCGCCAGACCGTAGCCGAAATGCTCATCCTGGATTTCGCGGGCGTAGGTGGGGCTGACCGTTGAAATCCGGGTGGCAAGTTGCAGCCCGGCTTTCAGGAAGGATAGCTGCCCGTGATATTCGACACCGTCAAAGCGCCAGGCGTGCTGCGGCAGGCCCAGGTTCGCGATGTGCTCATGACCAAAACAACCCATAAAGGCGATGTTGTGCACGGTGATGACGCTGGCGGATCCGCCTTCGTAGTGCAGGTAGGCCGGCGCCAATGCGCCTTGCCAGTCGTTGACATGCACGACGTTCGCCTGCCAAGCGATTGGCGAATGCGCCTGGCCGAGCAACGCGGCGACACGGGAGAGCAAACCAAAGCGGATCGGATTGTCTTGCCTGTCATGGCCGGTGGCGTCCACATAAGGATTCCCGGCGTGGCCGAAGAGTTCGGGGCAATCGAGCAGGAGCAGAGGCAAGCCGGAAGCCTCGGCAGACAAAAGGCGGGCGGGCGGCAAGGCCGGCGCCAGCGAGGGCAGATTGGCGACCAGTGCTGCCTGAGGGAACGCCGCCTGCAACGCCGGGTAATGGGGAAGCAGGACCCGGACGTCTTGCCCGGCGTTGCGCAGGGCGGCAGGCAGGGCTGCGGATACATCGCCCAGACCGCCCGTCTTGACCCAGGGTGCCATTTCGGACGTGACGAAAAGAATGGAGAGCCGGCTCATGCTGTCCTCAAGCCTGCGATCAATCCGCGGATTGAAGCGTCTCGGGTGGCCGTGTGGGGCTTTCCGGTCATGATGTTCTGGGTTCGATCGAGAGTTGAAGCCGCAGGGTGCAGTCGTTGTCCGGTATGGTCCAGGCGATGGTGATTTCGGCCGCCTGCATGATTTTTTCAAAGCCAGCTTCGGATTGGGATACGGTGTGGTGCGCACGGCAGCTGATACTGACCGGGTGGGACGCACGCAACTGCAGCAGGCCACCGAGCATGCCGTCATCCAGGATCAGCAGTGTGCTGTCCGTCAGGTGCAGCTCCTGGCCGAAACCGCAAGGCGTGCTGCCGTCTGCCAGCGTATAGCGACCCAAGACGCCATCACAGCTGGGCATGGCGAGGTTGAGCGTGGTCGTGAATGCCTGGCCGGCAAGTCCGGAGAAAGCCCAGTCGATGGTCACGCGGTCGTCGGTCAGCGAATAGCGTTTGCTGATTCCCGTGCGCAGGAAGAGCAGTTGATTGGCATCGGCCAGGGCGTAAT
>CAITPF010000407.1 GCA_903894155.1 uncultured beta proteobacterium
CTGCGTGCCTGAGTTACTGAGTTACTGAGTTACTGAGTTACTGAGTTACTGAGTTACTGAGTTACTGAGTTACTGAGTTACTGAGTTACTGAGTTACTGAGTTACTGAGTTACTGGGTGACTGAGTGGCGGGGCCTGCCCCCGTGTTGCGCGGTCTATTCCTGCCCAAACCGCTCGAAAATCTTCCCGAGCTTGCGCACGTTCTTGTCCAGATCGAAATCCGTCTCGATCTTTTCGCGCGCGGCGATCGCCAGGCGATGCTGCAACGCACGATCGCCGATGATCTCCCGTAACTGCTCGACAAGGCTATCAAGATCGCCCGGCACGGCCAGCAAACCGGTGCGCCCGTGCTGGATCAACTCGGGGATGCCGTTGACAGGCGTCGTCACGCACGGCACGCCGCTGGACATGGCTTCCATCAGCACGACGGGGATTCCTTCGGCCAGGCTCGGCAGCACGAACACATCAGCCGCCGCAAGCTGCTCGCGCACCTGGGCCTGCGTCAGCGCGCCGGTCAGCGTAATGCGGCCCTGCATATCCAGTGAATGCACCGCCTGCTCCACGCGCCCCAAATCGGGCCCGGTGCCGACCATGGTGAGATGGAAATCCTCACCCAGATCGCGCAAGCGCGCGCAGGCCTGCACCAGCAGCACCTGACACTTGGCGGGCGTGAGGCGCCCGACACAGAGCAGGCGCGTGGGCCCGGGATGCGCCTCGCGCAGGCCATGCGTAAATAGGCCGGGATCGACGCCCAGGCGGCAGACCTGCAGCTTGGGCCATTGCTCCGGCTCGCTGATCCGCATCAATTGCCCGCGCACGAACCCGCTGATGCAGATGATGTCGTCGGCCTGCTCGACCTTGGTGCGCAGGTACTGGCCCGGAATATCGTCGAACTCGTCCGGCCCGTGAATCGTGTAAGAAAGGTGGCATCCGGTCAGCCGCTTCACCAGCATGCCCACTGTCGCGCCCGCGTTGCCAAAATGCACGTGGAGAAACGAAAGATCCTTCTGCGCCATCCAGTGGCCCACCATTGTCGCTTCGACGGCGTAGATGAATCCCATGATGCTGCGCTGCGATGCCCCCAGGCACAGCCCCCACCACAGGGTGCGCGCAAGCGCCCCCGGATCGCGCTTGGCCCAATAGGTGAGCGCGGTGACGGCGCCCTGAGCGCCATCGGCCTTGACGCAATAGGTTGCCTGGGCTTCTGCCTGCTCGGCGGCGTCGCGCTGCGCTTCGGGGCGATCCGGGCGGTTGATCGACGCGGTCGAGATATCGTGGCCGAGGGCCCGCAAACGCTGGATCTCGCGCAGGATGAACGTGTGCGAGATCGCCGGATACGAACTGACCAGGTAGGCCAGGCGAGGCTGGACCGTGGAGACAGGGTCGGGCATTCTCGTCATTTGACAATCGTCGTGTTGGTGGTGCTGACGGTCCCTGACGTCCAGTATGAAGGCGGGCTGAACAGCAGGATGTTGAAGAACGGCGAAATCTGGCGCATGAAGTAGCCAAAGTCGGCCAGACCGCTCGAGGGCACGTAGATGACGTCGCCATCCTCAAGCGCATAGTTCTGCGCACGCGAGGGATCGATGATATTGGCCAGCGGAATCATCACGAGCTCTTGCGTGCCCGCACGGTAGAGTGCGATCTGGTCGGGTGCCGCGTCGTTGTTCGGGCCACCGGCCTGGGCGAGCGCGTCAAGCACCGACATCCGCGGGGTGAGACGATAGGAGCCGGCCCTGGCCACCTGGCCGAGCACGTACACCGAGGTATCGGACGAGTCTGGAATGAAGACAACGTCGTTCTTCTTGAGCCGGATGTTGTAGCGCAGATCGCCGTTGAGCAGCGCCTTTGCGTCGACCCACATGATGCGGTCGCGACCGCGGATGATCGCCACGCGCGTCAGCGTCGCCTGCTTATCGAGGATCGGCATGGCGCCCGCTGAGGCCAGCACATCGACGAGCGTCGGGGGCTGCGGGAATTTTAGTGCGCCTGCGCGCTCAACCCGGCCAAGCACGGTGATGGTATTGGACGTGTAATCCGTGATGGATACCGTGACGACAGGCCTGGAGAAATATGCGAGCAGCCTGCGGTTAATCTCGGTCTGCGCCTGCTCGCGCGTGAGATCGGCGATGGTGACCACGCCCATGAGCGGCACGGTGACCTTGCCGTCCGGGCCGACCGTATGCTGGCCGGTGACTTCCGGCCGCCCGAACACCTCGACCCTGACGCCGTCGCCTGCCCCGATCAGGTAAGGGGGATTGACCATCTCCTCGATCAGGGCGAGCTCTTCAGGGGTCATCAGGGCGCTGGAATTACTCGACTTGATCGCCGGCTTGAAGCTGCCATCCTTGGGAACGAGATCCACCAGGCTGCCTTTCACAGGCCGCGGCGGAGCGGCCGTGCAACCAGCAAGGACAACCAGCAAGCATGCAACCAGCAAGCCCGGCAGGCTCCAGCGTGTACAAAACCGCGTCATTGTCCCGATCATTGAGTCATTATGTAGCTTGGGTGCTGAATTTGTGCGGATTTTACCCCGTAGAGCGCCTCAAATGCCCCGCCGCTTGCGGGTATCCCTTCGAAGGAGATGGTGATTATGCATTTTGGCAACACAACCCCTATCCGGTTTGAAAAAAATCAATGCTCAAATGTACCCATGACTAAACTGGTGTGATACAGTCAAGAAAACCTTGCCATTCACCTGAAACAATCAGAGTATTGCCGCCGCCAACCATGGATCTGGCTTCTGGTCCTGTGTCGGTGGGTGTTCAACCATCTCGTCACTGGATCAAGCAATGTCAAACAACAACGATCAATGGATGGGCTACCCCATCAAGGCACTCGGTGCTCTCGCCATGGTTGCGGGTGCCTTTGCCGGGTCAAGCGCGTTTGCGCAAACGTCACCCGTGGCCCAGCAGCAAGGCCAGACGACACCTGGCGTGATTCAGCTTACGAAAGAGCAGGAAGACGCCCTGCGCCGCGCGATGGAAGTCGAACTCAAGCCGCAGTATTACTACCCATCCCTGGGTGCTGGCATCCCGACCGGTTTTGGCGCGAACTGGGGTGACATCATGGTTGGCGTCTCCGGTGCGCTCAGTGACAAGGGTCGTGGTCAGGCAGACGGTAGTATGTCGTTTACCGCGGGCCTGTTTGATAGCGTGAAGTTCGTGGGCCTGGAGGTTTCGGCCAACGTGCTGTCGATCCGGAACTACGGCACCAACATGAGTTACGACGCAAAGATTCACAGGATGCTCTACCAGGGTGAGGAAGGTTTCCTCTCTGTAGCGCTCGGTCGAAACAACTTCGCCCAAAGCGGTAGCGAAATTTCCAGCAGCACGCCCAGCAGCTACGGAATTGCCCCGAACACGGCGAGTAACTATCTGGCGTTAAGTGGCCTGACCCCGCTCAAGACCCCTGGTGGCACGGTGTTGCCGCTCAAGGCGACGCTGGGTGTCGGTAACGGCTACTACGCCAGCAACTGGCAGAAGAGCAGCACGTATAACGTGTTTGGCGATATCGGGATCCAGGTCCACGACAAGGTTGGCATCAGCGCTGGCTGGAGCGGTGTCGGGATTAACGCCAACATCTCGCTCGTACCGGTTTCGGAATGGCCAGTGATCGTCAACGTGCTCTTCGCGGACATCGCCAACCAGTCGCCGGGCGGATTCAATACGATCGTCACGGTCGGCGTGCCGTTCAACTTCCTGAAGTGATCGACGCTATTCAAGGCTGAACCATCATGAAATCACGCAAACAAGTTATCGCCCGCTCGATGCGCATCGCCGCCCTGCCCCTGCTGCTGATCGCGGCAGGCGTATGCGGCCAATCGGCGCTGGCTGGCGGAAACGCCTCAGGCCAACCGAGCGGATCGACTGTTGCAGGTGCCACCACGACGCCTCCGCCCGCGGTTAGCGCATTGACCGCCATCGTCATGGGTGGCGCGGGTCCCACTGTCACGACGACAACCACGACGAACACGACCACGGGGGTCACCACCACGACGCGCACGGTCTCGGTACCTGCGACTGTGCTGGGTGCGTCATTTTCGGCCGTCGGCTTGTCGCTTCCAGCGCCTGGGGGGTCAATAACCTATGTTGGTGCAGGCATTTCCTTCACAGTGACCAACAACGGCGGGGTTATTACCATTACCGCTGTCAGTACAACAGCCTGAACCACGGCGCAATAGTCGGTGGCTTAGGAACGGGGCCAGGCGTTCAGTATCGACAAACGCGTGGGACGGCAGTGGGCA
>CAITPF010000408.1 GCA_903894155.1 uncultured beta proteobacterium
AATTGGAGCCGGAATGCGGGCTAGCGTTGTGAGCGGCATGCGCTCGCCCGAAGCGCCTGGCCATAAAGCAAACCTCACGAAATTTTGCCAAGGCCAGATCGGACGGCATTTTAATCTGCACTGAACGAAGCCGCCCCAACCGAACGCCACTCCCAAATTGCGAGGCCAAATAGAAAAAGGGTTAGTTCCTTGTGAGAACTAACCCTTTCAGGTATTGGTCGGGACGGCGGGATTCGAACTCGCGACCCCTTGCACCTTATGCGCGAACTCGCATTAAAACATTAGCCTTTTTAATAAGTTACGCAACGACTGCCAAACACGCAATCATGGTGTTGTCGTGAATCGCAAGTACAGGTGCGATTCCGCCCGATGCGTCACGTTGATACCCGCCCGCCAGATCCCAACAAACGGGCAACCCCATTTTTTTCGCTGTCGAAAAGACTAAGTGATCTCGTGCACGAAGCTGATCCGTCGTCATCCAGCCGCCAAGCGGATCATCAACGTGGGCATCGGCACCTGCCTGATAGAGCAGGACACCGCAGTCCGAATAGAGACTCTCCATTAGATCAGGAAGCCCTTCAAGGAATGTCGAGGCCACCAGGCTGTGCTGCCCGCTTGTGTAATGAATCACGTCATCCCGCAGATCGAGTCGCTCAATGATGTCTTCTGTCCCATTGCCGAAGTGTTGATCGCAATCAAGAATGCCGACCTTGAGCACTGTCGCGCTATGCAATAGATCAATCGCGGTGACCATCAATCCGTTGAACGTGCAGAACCCCCCACCAAAGTCGTAACCTGCGTGATGGAAGCCCGAAACCGGGGCACATGAGAACCCGCCCGTGCTAATGGCATCACGGGCCGCGTCGAGCAACGCCCCGCTGGTGTAGCGCAACGACTCGGCAACGGATGGTGATCGGTCGCCAAACCCATTCGCCTCTCGCAGCGATAGGACACCATTGACGTATTTTGCTGCATGGGCACCACAAAGCTGTTCGAGTGACACCGGGACGGGTTCAATCACCTCGATATCGAAGTGGTGATCAAGCCACGACTGAACTGCAAAGCGGGGCTTGCTCGCGCTTGGCGAGTACGATTTTGAGATGGCTACCGTCTTTTCGCTATAAAAAACTCTCATTTCACTAATCCTTAAAGATAGCTCACGGAGGTTGGGCGGGATCGCCACACGCGTGTACTGAATATTTGTGCCGAACCGTCAGCGAAACGTGCTGGTGGGTGTTGACGTATCGTGAATCACGAGAGACAGCAGAAGGGGGTTCCGAGGAACGCGGCCCGGTCACTCGACACGGTGCCCAGCCCCCTGGGGAGGCGGCGTTGGCTTCTCAAATCAGGCTGTCATGAACGCAGACCGGATGGTGCCAAAAACTTGTTGTGTGCCTATTGTCCACTCTCGCAGGCTCACCACGTGAGCCACTGAGGTCGGTATTGATACAGAACCTGAACAATGAGGATAGCTTGATAGGGGAATACACCCCGAAGCTCGAGCGATAGGCGTTGACACCCTTACCGGTCTAAAGGACCGGGTTTGCCGCGTGCCTTGACAAACAAGTTGATGATGGGCGCGATGAAGTCGCCCATAAGTCGCCACGCAAGAAAAACGGGTTAGCCTCTTTTGAAGGCTAACCCATTGATTTTACTGGTCGGGACGGCGGGATTCGAACTCGCGACCCCTTGCA
>CAITPF010000409.1 GCA_903894155.1 uncultured beta proteobacterium
CGCCAGTTCAGGAGCTCGCCCACGAACAGCGTGTTCTCGTCCGGACACGCGAGGCCGTGTATCCATCCGAACTGCTTGGCCTGTTTGCCGGACTGGCCGAGCACGCCCAGTACCTTGCCGTTCAGGTCCATCTTGTAGATGCGACCCGGGTAGGCATCAGAGGCATAAAGGTATTGCTTCGTGCCGGGCGTGATGCACAGCGCCCAGGGTGCGCCGGGCATCATGACCTTGTTGACCACCGCAGGGTCGTCCTTTTTCGATACATCGGGCATTTCGCCGATCGCAGGCTTGATCGAAGGATCGAAGGGCACGTCGATCTTGATGATCCGTTGCAGCTTTCCGTCCACATTGAATACTTGAATGCGACGGTTGCCGCGGTCGGCGACGTAGATATTGCCCTGGTTGTCGGCGGCAATGCTGTGGGGCGTATGAAACTCGCCCTCGCCTTGGCCACGATCACCCCACGACATCAGCCAGTTGCCTTGCTTGTCAGCCTTTGCCACGCGCGAATTGATGTAGCCATCGCTGATATACAGGTTGCCGGCAGGGTCCCAGGCGACATCCGTCACCTGGCGGAACCTTCCGGTCTCCGACTTTAGCGGGGGATTGGGGTGCTCAAGAGGGCCGGTCTCCTTATCCGAAGCTTCCTGCTTGCGACCGAACACCATGCGCACGTTGCCCTTCGGGTCGAAGCTGATCACCATGTCCGAGCCCTTGTCGGTGACCCAGATGTTGTCGTGCTTGTCGACGCGCACCATGTGGGCATAGGACCAGGCGTAGAGGTTCTTGCCGATTTCCCGTATGAATTTTCCCTTCGGATCGAATTCCAGCAACTGCGTCGCCGCAGCCGAATAGGCGGGGCCCGATGTATTGCCGCGGTTCAGTACGAAGATATGGCCCTTGGAGTTGAGCGCGATGCCGCTCACTTCACCCAAATACATATCCTTGGGCATCGTGATCGGGTTCGCAATCGAATCGAACGGGATAACCGGTACGTCGGACTGTGCATGGGTTGGCGCGCAAGCTATAAACAAGACGGAAATGGCCAGGGCTTTCGTGAGCATGTCTTCTCCTGTTTGTTGTTGGGTAATGAATTGACGCTGAGCTGTCGCCTCTGTATAAGGCCGTGATGCCTATCAGGCAAGGGGTTTGGGGAATCCAATGAAATTTTTACGCCGTTCCGATGAAAACATGCACCACCGCGCGCGTCGTACCGTGCTGCGCTGCATCGTCGCGATGCCCCTGGCCCTTCCGCTGTGGGCTGGCGCGCGGGATGCGTGTTGCGGTGCAGAGTCGCCTTCGGGCCTTCGCCTGCGGCGGTTTCTCGATTCAACGGGTGTAGAACAGTTGTGGTTGCCGGGCTATCAGGTCGATTGGCAACCCGGGGCGCGCACCGGGATGTTGCCCGGCGGGCCCGATTCGCATACGCATTGTTCGGCGTTTGTGGCTGCCACGGCGATGCGCCTGGGCGTCTACATCCTCAGGCCGCCCGAGCATAAGCAGGATTTGCTGGCCAATGCCCAGATGGCCTGGCTTGATTCAGCCCAG
>CAITPF010000410.1 GCA_903894155.1 uncultured beta proteobacterium
CCTGCTCGACGAGCTTGCCGCCGGACGCAGCGTCATCGCCAACGGCTCGCGCAACATGATCACGACACTGGCCGCGCGCGTGCCGTCGCTGCTGGTCGTCGAGGTGTCGGCGCCTGCGCACATTCTGCATGAACGGCTGCACGGGCGTGGGCGCGAAACCGCTGATGACGTAGCAAACCGCCTGCAGCGCAAGGTAACGCCCTACCCGGACGGCGTTCAGGTCGTGCGCGTCGTCAACGACCAGTCACTGGAAATCGGCATCACGCGGTTCATGGACACCCTGGTCGACCACCTCGGTCTCGCACCCGCGCAATCGCGCGCCTTGCAGCACAAGATCGCCGGCAAGCGCCTGACGGAACCGGAATTCCGTCAGGCGCTTGGGGCGATTGCGGATCAACAAGTCACCGGCGCCGAACTCGAAGCCTTTCTGATCGCCTGCACCGAGAGCCTCGACGACGACGAACTGGTCGCGGTGGCACGCTTGCGTTGCGAACGGATGCCGCGCATCGACTGGGGCCGCCCCATTGTGGTCGACAAGCATTCCATGGGCGGAATTCCGGGAAGCCGGGTCACCATGATCGTCATCCCGATCATCGCCGCGCATGGGTTGCTGATCCCCAAGACATCCTCGCGTGCCATTACTTCCGCCGCGGGCACGGCCGACGCCATGGAAGTGCTCGCCCGCGTCGACCTGACACCCGACGAACTTCGGCGCGTGGTGCATGAGACCAACGCCTGCATCGCCTGGAACGGCAAACTCAACCATTCGGCGCTTGACGACGCGATGAACGCGATCACGCGTCCGCTGGCGCTCGATACCAGGCGCTGGTCGGTTGCCTCGATTCTGTCCAAGAAATACTCGGCAGGGGCCACCCATGTGGTCATCGATATTCCCTTCTCGCCGACCGGCAAGGTGAAGTCTCGCGCGCAGGGGGAAGAGCTCGCCCGCCTGTTCGAAATGGTCGGCGAGCGGCTTGGCCTGGTCGTGCGGGCGTTCGCCACCGAAGGCACCGCCCCCATCGGGCGCGGAATCGGCCCGGCGCTGGAAGCGCGCGATGTACTCATGGTGCTCGATCACAGCCCGGATGCGCCGCAGGATCTGCTCGATAAATCACTATTTTTCGCCAGCCAGATCCTCGCGCTCGCAGGCGCTGTCGACAGCGTCGAGGCTGGTCGCGCGCGAGCGCTGGATCTGCTTGCCTCGGGCGCAGCCCGCCGGGCGCTCGAGCGCATCGTGCACGCCCAGGGCGCGCAACCGCAGCCGGACCTCGCCGGGCTCGTGACACGCGACGTTATTTCAACCGGGGCAGGCATCGTCCAACGGATCGACGGCTACGTCATTTCGGGGATCGCGCGCGGCGCCGGGGCGCCAGCTGACGGCTGGGCAGGCGTCGACCTCCTCCAGACCGTGGGTGCCCGCGTCAAGGCGGGCGACGCGCTCTACCGGATCCAGTCGCGCAGCGCCCAATCACTTGAGCGCGCGGCGGCAATGGCGCTTGATTTCAACGGATACACGCTGTCGGATTAGTGTCCGAATCCGTCGGCGACGATCACTTCCACCAGATTCGGGCGGCCGCTGGCAATCGCCGCGCGCAGGACGCGGGCGAGGTCCGCCGGATCAGTGACGCACTGTGATTCGACCCCCATGCTGCGCGCAACGCCGGCAAAATCGATCGGCGGATCGTTCATATCCATGGCGACGAATTTGTCGGTGCCGCGCATCGCCAGGAGGCGTTCCTTGATGATGCGGTAGCTGCGATTGTTGATGATCACATAGGTGATGGGCAGCTTCAGGTGCGCCGCAGTCCAGAGCGCCTGGATACTGTACATCGCGCTGCCGTCGCCGATCGTCGCCACCACTGACCGATCCGGTTGCGCGAGTGCCACGCCCACGGCGCCCGCCATCCCGAATCCCAGGCCTCCGCTGGCGAGCCCGAAAAAGCTCCGCGCCTCATCCATCGGGACCATCGCCGCAATGGCCGGGGCTACGGTCAGCGTCTCGTCAACGACGATCACGTCCTTGGGCAACGCGTCGACCAGTTGCGTGATGAGGTAGCGCTGGTCAATCGGCTTGGCGGCAGAAGCTGCCAGGTACTCAACGCGCCGCTGGTCGCGATTCGCACTCCAGTTGTGCGCGGCCAGCGCCTGCAAGCGCTCGCGTGCGCGCTCGGCCTGGTCCGCGCTGCGCGCACGGCGCAAGATGGGCAACAGCGCGCGCAATGTCTCGCGCACGTCGGCGCGCACGGCGTGCTCGACCGGATAATTCTTGCCAAGCTCCCAGTCGCGCTCGCTGATATGCATGACCGGAAGGCCCTCGGGCATCGGATCGACAGCCCCCAGCGGCGACATGCGCAACAGATCCGCGCCAAGGCACAACAGGAAGTCATACTGCTCGAGGGTCTTGCGCACGCGCACCTGGTTGCGGGTGAGGTCGCCCATGCAGGCGGGATGCGATGAGGGGAAGCGCGCGTTGTAGGGCACGGATTCCTGATAGACGGCAGCCCCCAGGAGCTCCGCAAGCTCGCAAGCCTCGGGGAACACGTCGCGCTGGGCCAGTTCGCGCCCCGCGATGATCACCGGCCGCTCGGCCGACAGCATGCGTGCGGCCAGCTGCGACAGCGCTTCGTCGCTCGGACGTGTGGCCGCATTGATGCGCGTGGGAAAGCCGAACTCGATTGACGCTTCATCGTCGAGGATCGACCCGGGCAAGCTCAGGAACACCGGCCCCATCGGCGGCGTCATCGCGATCTTGGCCGCGCGGCGCACGATGCGCGGCAAATCCTCGATACGGGTCACTTCGAACGACCACTTCACCAGCGGCTTGGCGAGCTCCACGAGCGGCTCATACAGCAGCGGCTCCTGCAGCCCGTATCCGATCTCGTATTGTCCTGCGGTAATGATCAGCGGCGATCCCGAAAACTTCGCGCTGTAGATCGCCCCCATCGCATGCCCGAGGCCGGGCGCGCAATGCAGGTTCACCGCCGTGAGCCGACCGGATGCGCGCGCAAACCCGTCGGCCATCCCCACAACAACCGACTCCTGCAGGCCGAGCACGTAATTCAGTTCGGGAAACTGCGGCACCGCCTCCATGATGGCAAGCTCGGTCGTGCCGGGATTGCCGAAAAGATGAGTGACGCCCTCGTCAAGCAGCAATTTGATGAAGGCAGCCCGACCGGTCAGATTTTGCATTGACATGATGATTTGGCTTGGTTCGTGTTAAGGCCCTGTTGCCGTCGCGGCGCGGGCCGGGATAAATACGCTTAAAAAGGCGGGCAGCACCAGGCTAGATGACGCCTGCCAGGCGGCCAAACTCGGC
>CAITPF010000411.1 GCA_903894155.1 uncultured beta proteobacterium
ACGGAACGATGATCACATCGTCGCCATCCTGCCAGTTGACCGGCGTGGCGACCGAGTGCTTATCGGTGAGTTGAAGCGAATCGATTACGCGCAGGATTTCATCGAAATTGCGGCCCGTGGACGCCGGATACGTGATGATCGTGCGAACTTTTTTATTCGGATCGATGATGAACACCGAGCGCACCGTCAGGGTGGCATTGGCGTTGGGATGAATCATGTCGTAGAGGGTCGATACCTTGCGATCCTCATCGGCAAGGATCGGGAAGCGCACTTCCGTGTGCTGGGACCCCTCGATATCCTTGATCCACCGGTTGTGGGATTCTGCGCTATCCACGGAGAGCGCCAGCACCTCGACATCGCGCTCATGAAATTCGTTGAGCAACTTGCCCGTGTAGCCGAGCTCGGTCGTGCAAACGGGCGTGAAATCAGCCGGATGCGAAAACAGAACGCACCACTTGTTACCGACGAATTCGTAGAACTTGATGCGACCCACCGAGGAGTCCTGCTCAAAATCAGGGGCCGTGTCGCCCAAGCGCAATGTTGCCATGTCGGGATTCTCCAGATAAAGGATCGTTATAGCTTATTGTGGCTCAAAAACGTCGAACAAAGCCACAAAAGATTGTTACATATCTAATCTGCCGGCAATTCTCGCGCACCCACTCAAACGAGGTCCGCCATAGCCAATGCCGCAGTCGTCGTGACGCCGTTACGCATGGCAGCCACGAGCGCGCCCGCCCTCGGCAGAATGTGGCCCGCATAGAAAACTGCGGTCGCGAACTTGTTCTGCATGAAAGGATCTGCAACGCCATCGCGCGCGGCGGCCTCGCAAACGAGCGCAGCGCGTGCCATGTGCCACCCTCCCACGACGTACCCGGCCAGCATGAGGTACGGAACGCTGCCGGCGTAGACCGCGCGAACGTCCTCGCGGGCATGGTCAAGCACGAACTGCACGGCAGCGCGATAGGCGGCGATGGCGGCGCCCAATTGCTCGTGGATCAGTGCCAGGCCATCGCGGTACTGCGGTGCCGCCTGCGCAAGCCGCCCGGCCAGTTCCCCGGCGGTTTCCTGCATGCGATCCGCCAGGGCCAGGGCGACAGCGCCACCATCGCGCTGGGTCTTTCGGCCGACCAGGTCGTTGGACTGAATGCCGGTGGTGCCTTCATAAATGGTCAGGATGCGTGAATCACGGTAGTACTGGGCGGCGCCGGTTTCCTCGATGAAGCCCATGCCCCCATGCACCTGGACACCAAGCGAGGTGACTTCGAGCGAGCATTCGGTCGAGAACCCTTTCACAATGGGGACCAGGAAATCAAAAAGCGCGTGTGCGGCTTTGCGCTCGGCCTGACCGGGATGGGCGTTGCCCAGATCGTCCACACCCGCGGCATGGCAGGCAATGGCGCGCGTGGCTTCGGTCAGCGCACGCATGGTCATCAGCATGCGCTGGACATCGGGATGGTTGACGATCGCCACGGGGCCGGCGGACCCCTCAATGGCACGGCTTTGCACGCGGTCGCGCGCATAGGCCAGCGCATGCTGCGTTGCGCGCTCGCTCACGCCGATGCCTTGCACGCCGACGGCGAATCGCGCGGCGTTCATCATGATGAACATGTACTCCAGACCGCGGTTTTCCTCACCGACCAGCGTGCCAATGGCGCCTGAGCCCACGTCGCCCTTGCCATCGCCAAACAGGAGAACCGCGGTCGGGCTTCCATGAATGCCCAGTTTGTGCTCAATCGAGGCGCACCAGACGTCATTGCGCTTGCCGAGGGAGCCATCGTCGTTGACGAGGAACTTCGGCACGACGAACAATGAGATGCCCTTGACCCCCGCTGGCGAATCGGGCGTGCGCGCCAGCACGAGGTGGATGATGTTCTCGGCCAGGTCATGCTCGCCGTAGGTAATGAAAATCTTCTGCCCGAAAACACGGAAAGTGCCGTCGCCCTGGGGAACGGCCCGGGAGTTGACCAGCGACAGATCCGAACCGGCTTGCGGTTCGGTCAGGTTCATGGTGCCTGTCCATTCGGTGCGCATGAGGCGATCGATGTAGGTCTTTTTCTGCGCATCGGAGCCCGTCAGCAGCAGCGCCTCGATGACACCGTCGGTGAGCATCGGGCAAAGTGAGAACGCGATGTTGGCGGCGTACAGGTTTTCGGTCGTGGCGGTCGCCAGCAAGGATGGCAGCCCCTGACCTCCCCACTGCTCGGGGTGCCGCAGGCCCTGCCATCCGCCTTCGGCGTACTGCGCGAAAGCCTTGCGAAACGAATCCGGAGAATGGACTACGCCATCCTTCCACTGCGGGGGATTCTGGTCGCCATCCCAGTTGGTCGGGGCCACGACCTCTTCAGTGAAGCGCGCGTTTTCCTCGAGCACCGCGTCGACCAGATCCGGTTCGACTGCCGAAAAGGCGGGCAGCTTGAGCAATTCGGGGAGTCCTGCAAGGTGCTGGAAAACGAAACGAAAATCCTGAACTGGCGCGCGAAACGTCATGGCGGCTCCGATGGTGATGTATCCCTTAATCGTACTACCAGCCGCATGACAAGCCAAAGGCGCCCATGACACGGCGACCAAAAAAAATCCCGCCGTAAAGGCGGGATTTCTAGCAGCCTGCGACAGACCGAACCTGCATCAGAGCGAACTGACGAGTTCCGGTACGGCAGTAAACAGATCCGCGACCAGGCCATAATCGGCCACGCCGAAAATCGGCGCCTCGGAATCCTTGTTAATCGCCACGATCACTTTGGAATCCTTCATGCCGGCCAGATGCTGGATGGCGCCGGAGATTCCGACCGCGATGTACAGCTGCGGCGCGACGATCTTGCCGGTTTGCCCGACCTGCCAGTCGTTGGGCGCATAGCCCGCGTCGACGGCGGCACGCGACGCGCCGAGCGCCGCGCCGAGCTTGTCGGCAAGCGGATCCAGGATCTTGAAGTTCTCGGCGCTGCCCATGCCGCGGCCTCCTGAGACGACCACCTTCGCGCCTGCGAGTTCCGGGCGATCGCTCTTGGCGACCTCACGGCCCACAAACACGACTTTGTCGGACGCGCCAACAGCCGCAACTGTCTCGACGGAGGCGCTGCCGCCCTCGGCTGCGACAGCGTCAAAACCGGTGGTACGCACCGTGATCACTTTCACGGGATCGAGGGACTGCACTGTCGCCATCGCGTTGCCGGCGTAAATCGGGCGCTCGAACGTATCCGGCGAATCCACCGCGGTAATTTCGGAGATCTGCGCAACATCCAGGAGAGCGGCAAGACGCGGGGCGACGTTCTTGCCCGAGGCGGTGGCCGCAAAAAGGATGTGGCTGTAGGGGGCTGCGACGGCAACCACCTGGGCAGCGACGTTTTCAGCAAGACCGTCGGCAAGCGAGGGGCCATCGGCCAACAGCACTTTGGACACGCCAGCGATCTTTGCCGCCTGGTCAGCCACGGCCTGTGCGCCGGAACCTGCCACCAGCACATGAATATCCCCGCCGATCTTTGCGGCGGCGGCCACGACATTGAGCGTTGCGCCCTTGAGATGGGCGTTGTCGTGTTCAGCAATAACGAGTACGGACATGATCAAACCACCTTCGCTTCGTTCTTGAGTTTATCAACCAGCGCGGCGACATCGGCCACCTTCACACCTGCCTTGCGCGCAGCGGGCTCACAGACCTTGAGCGTCTTCAAACGCGGCGCAACATCAACGCCGAGATCCTGGGGCGTGACGTTATCGAGCTGCTTTTTCTTGGCCTTCATGATATTGGGCAAGGTGACGTAGCGCGGCTCATTCAGGCGAAGATCGGTCGTGATGATGGCGGGAAGCTTCAGGTCAATGATTTCCATGCCGCCGTCCACCTCGCGGGTGACCTTCGCAGTGTCGCCAGCGACCTCGATCTTGCTTGCGTATGTCGCCTGGGGCCAGCCCAGCAATGCCGCGAGCATCTGCCCGACCTGGCTGGCATCGTCGTCGATTGCCTGCTTGCCGAGGATCACCAGCGATGGCTGCTCTTTATCGCACAGGGCCTTGAGCAGTTTGGCCACAGCCAGCGGCTGCAGCTCGGCATCGGTCTGCACCAGAATGCCGCGATCCGCACCAATGGCCATGGCAGTGCGCAGGGTTTCCTGGCACTGCGGCACGCCGCAGGAAACGGCCAGCACTTCGGTCGCAACGCCCTTTTCCTTCAGGCGCGTCGCTTCTTCGATGGCGATTTCGTCAAACGGGTTCATCGACATCTTCACGTTGGCGATGTCAACGCCCGATTGGTCCGACTTCACGCGCACCTTGACGTTATAGTCAACGACACGTTTCACAGGTACAAGCACCTTCATCCCGCGATCTCCAAATGTAAAAATGAACCGGTCCTGCCTCGGCAGGCCGGACGTCCAAGTGGTCCCGACAAGTCGGAATCTGCATAAAAACCGGTCATCCGCCCTTGCGCGCGCAATGCACCCGCAGCGCGGTCATCCTGATGATTTTACTCGCTTCGGTAAATTTCGCTTTCGTGCCAATAACGTGTTGCACAACGCGCGCTAGAGCTTGCCCAGCACGCGCATGTGGGCAACCACGCTGCGCGCCAGCGCCGACAGGTTGTAGCCACCTTCCAGGGTGCTGACGACCCGCCCTTGCGCATGCCGATCGGCCAGCTCAACCAGTTGCCGGGTGATCCAGGCATAGTCTGCCTCGACCAGGCCAAGCTGCCCCATATCGTCCTCGCGATGGGCGTCAAACCCTGCCGAAACCATGATCAGCTCCGGTCGATGCGCCTCAAGCCGCGGCATCCATTCCCGGGTGATGATCTCGCGAATCGCGGCGCCCGAGGAATACGCGGCGACCGGCACATTGACCATGTTGGGGGCCGGATTGTCGATCCCGGTATTGGGAAACAGCGGATGCTGAAAGAAGCTGCACATCAGCACGCGCGGATCGTTGGAGAACATGACCTCCGTGCCGTTTCCGTGGTGCACGTCAAAGTCGACAATGGCCAGACGCTTGACGCCATGCACGGCCATGGCATGTGCCGCCCCGACCGCAACATTGTTGAAGAAGCAGAATCCCATCGCCTGATCCGGCAGCGCGTGATGCCCCGGCGGTCGAACACAACAGAAGGCCGTCGCGGTTTCCCCGCCCATCACCGAATCGACGGCGCCAACGACTGCGCCCGCCGCATGCATCGCGGCGTCGAGCGTCTTGGGATTCATGAAAGTATCAGGATCGACCGCATGGTGCCCTTCCGAGGGCGATACGCGGGCAAGAAGATCGAGATATTGCTCGGAATGCACCCGAAGCAGCGCCTCGCGCGTTACCGGCTTTACGCGGGTACGCTCATTGACGTAGGAGGCGATTCCACTCGACAGCATTTGATCGGATATCGCGTCCAGACGCGCCGGGCACTCAGGGTGCCACGACCCCATATCGTGCAGCCTGCACGACGGATCTGTAATATACAGTGTCTCCATGAGAGTGATTATGTCCACCGGTTGGCGTTTATTGCAACTCGCAGTTGTTGGCAGCCTGATCGCAGGCTGCGCTTCCCCGTCCGCGCGCGGGCCGGAAACCCCGGCCGTTCAGGCTCCGGCGACCACACCCACGACTCCTGTCGTGAATCCGCCACAGGTTGCAAGCGACCGGCAGGCGCAGGACGCCACGCCAAGGTCGCCCGCGATCCGCAAGGCGGAAATACAACGATTCGGAGTCGAGCTCGCCCGATCACGCAATTTGCCGGAACCTGCCGTGATGGCACTTCTGGCCGACGCACGCTATAACGCGACGGTCGTGCGCCTGGTCAGCCCGCCTGCCCCCGGGCAGCCGCGTCCACAGCGAAGCTGGCTCACGTATCGCAAGCGTGTTGTCGAACCGATTCGCATCAACCAGGGCCGCGCCTTCATGCAGGAGCACGCGGCGGAACTCAACCGCGCGCAGGAGCGCTATGGTGTGCCGCAAAGCATCATCGCCGCAATCATCGGCGTGGAGACGGTCTACGGAAAGAACCAGGGGAGCTTTCGTGTGCTGGACGCCCTTGCAACGCTGGGCTTCGACTATCCCGATCCCTCGCGTCCCGACCGCGCGGAGATGTTCCGCAACCAGTTGGGCGACCTGATCGAACTTGACCTGACCGGGCGGCTGGACGCGAGAACGCTCAAGGGCTCGTTCGCCGGCGCCATCGGCATACCCCAGTTCATGCCGGGCAGTATCAAGCGTTTCGCGGTGAGCGCATCCGGATCGGCGCGTATTGACCTGACCGAAAACACGTCCGACGCAATCATGTCGGTGGCGAATTTTCTGGTCGAACACGGATGGCAGCGTGGGCTACCGGTCTTTGCGCCCGTTGCCCTGCCGGCGTCCGCCTCGCGGCTCGTTGACGGAGGGCTCAAGCCCAATCTTGACTGGCCGCAACTGAAGGCGGCCGGTGCAAAGCTTGCGCCGGGCGCAAAGGAAGGCGCCTGGTCACGCGCGGCGCTTGGAGTGATCGACTTGCCAGAGGATGCGCGGGGCACGGTGGAGCTACGCACGGCAACGCCGAATTTCTTCGCGATCACGCAATACAACCGCAGCTACTTCTACGCAAGTTCGGTTGCAGACCTGGCCAGCGCATTGCGCGAGGCCCAACCGGGTGACGCGCAGTAGGCGAAGTCCGGCGTCAGGTTCTGGCGCGCGGCGCAGGGCACCGCAGGGCACCGCAGGGTAGGTCGATGGGGGCCCAACGCCACCCTACGCTTCGGGCTCGTTGAAAATGCCTGTGGAAAGATAACGATCGCCGCGGTCACAAACAATGAAGGCGATGGTCGCGTTACGCTCCCGGTTCGCGACCCGCAGCGCGGCGATGAGGGCGCCGGCCGCCGATACCCCGGCGCAAATCCCTTCTTGTGCGGCGAGACGCCGGGCCATGGCCTCGGCCTCTTTCTGATCGATCGACTCGAACTCGTCGACGAGCGTTGGATCGTAAATTGACGGCAGGTAGGCCTCTGGCCACTTGCGGATCCCGGGGATCTGCGATCCTTCCGCCGGTTGCGCACCGACCACGCGGATCGCGGGATTGCGAGACTTCAGGTAGCGCGACACGCCCATGATTGTCCCCGTGGTGCCCATGGCACTGACAAAATGGGTGATCTTTCCATTGGTCTGCTCCCACAGCTCGGGCCCCGTGGACTTGAAATGCGCAAGCGGGTTGTCAGGATTGGCGAACTGGTCGAGCACTTTGCCTTGCCCCTCGGCCTGCATCTTTGCAGCGAGGTCGCGGGCGTATTCCATGCCACCGCCGCTGGCAGGCGTGAGGATCAGCTTTGCGCCATACGCCGTCATGGAGGCGCGGCGTTCGAGCGAAAGGTTATCCGGCATGATCAGGATCATCCGGTAGCCCCGCATTGCTGCGGTCATGGCCAGCGCGATGCCGGTGTTGCCGCTGGTGGCCTCGATCAGCGTATCGCCCGGCTTGATTTCCCCTCGGGCTTCAGCCCCGAGGATCATCGAAAGCGCAGGGCGATCCTTGACCGAGCCCGCCGGGTTGTTGCCCTCGAGTTTGCCCAGGATGATGTTGCCGCGTTCGGAAACGGCAATCCCGGGCAGGCGCTGCAATCGCACGAGCGCGGTGTTTCCGACGGTATCCTGCACGGAAGAATAATGATTCATGCGGGGGATCATACCGAAACCGGCTGGTAGTGTCGAAAACACCCTGCCCAGGCTCAGGGCATTTCTGGAACGGTGGTCAGCAGGGGCTGCGCACTGTGCGATGCTGCGACGGCAGTGCGCCCGGAACGCACGGCCGCGCCAGCCCTGCCCTCCCCAATGGCATGGTCAGGATCGTGCCCGGTGCCAATGCGCAGGCCAGCCGCACGCAGGCTTTGCAGTCGCTTTCGACCAATGCCGCGAACGCGGTCGGACAGGTCTTCCAGGGACTCGAAGCGCCCGGCGCGCTCGCGCTCATCCACGATCGTTTGCGCCATGCGCGGGCCGACCCCACGCACGCCCTGCAACTGGGTAGAGCTCGCATGGTTGACGTCCACGGCCTGCGCGGGCATCCCCATCCCCATGCCGGCCACCATCGCAACGACACCCGCTTGCCGGCTGAGTTGCGTGCGCGACGCGCGCGCGAATGGAAATTGCCAGCTACCGGGTGGTCGCGTGGGCGAAGGGACGGCCACGGTGTTGTGCAGAAATGGATTCATCAGGGCTCCAGATATCGTGACGACGCGGCACGATCCGGCTGGATCGGTCCGTCGTTGCGTTATCTTGGGCGAACGCGACGCTTGCCGCCTCATTTTGACGGGCAAACGTCCATCCGCAGCTCTACGCGTCGAACGCGCAGAACCCGCGTCAGGAAGCGCCGTGCAGCTCGCGAACGTATTCCGAGACGCCCGCCTGCACATCGCGCATCGGGGCCGAGTAACCCGCCGCGCGCAACGCGGTAACGTCTGCCTGGGTATAGCTCTGGTAGCGGCCCTTGAGGTCATCGGGGAACCCGACATAGCGCAGCAAACCCTCCGCGACCAGGGCCTCGAGCGGCAAGGCGGGATCGCCGCGCAGCTGGCGCATCGTGTTGACGACCGCCATCGCGACATCGTTGAAGGGCTGAGCCCTGCCCGTGCCACAGTTGAATATGCCGGATTGGGTGGGGTGATCAAGAAAATGCAGGTTGACGTCAACCACATCCCGCACCGAGATGAAGTCCCGCATCTGGCCGCCATCGGGATAGCCATCCCATCCGCCGAAAAGCCGAACATGGCCCTCGGCGATGAATTGATTCATGTTGTGGAATGCGACGGATGCCATGCGCCCCTTGTGCTGCTCCTGAGGCCCATAGACGTTGAAGTACCGCAGCCCGACGACCTGGGCCGTGCACTTCTGGATCCGTGCGCGAACCACCTGATCGAACAGGAACTTCGAGTATCCGTAGACGTTGAGCGGCTTCTCGTTGGCGAGATCCTCGACGTAAACGGGACCTGCGCCGTAAACCGCGGCCGACGAGGCATAGATGAACGGGATCTTGTGCGACTGGCAATACTCGAAGAGCTCGAGCGTGACGCGGTAGTTGTTGTCCATCATGTAGTGGCCGTTGCGCTCGGTCGTATCCGAGCACGCCCCCTGATGGAACACCGCCCGCACGCCAGGCATAAAGCCCTCGCGCACGGCGCAGCGAAAATCATCCTTGTGCATGTAATCCGCGATGCGGCCTCGCACGAGGTTGACGAACTTGTCGCCATCGGTAAGGTCGTCGACGGCCAGGATATTATCCAGGCCGCGCGCGTTCAGCCCGCGCACAAGGTTGCTACCGATAAAGCCTGCGGCGCCAGTTACCACGATCATGCCAGTTCTCCCGCTGTCACCACGGATGTTCCCAGTTTACCGACGACGATTCCGCCAGCGCGGTTGGCCCAGCGCATAGCCTCGGGCCATCCGATCCCGGCGCCGCGCATGACGGCCAGGGTCGCAAGCACGGTGTCGCCCGCGCCCGAAACGTCGAAGACCTCGTGTGCCAGCGCGTCGACATGATCGCGTCCCTGCGCGGTGAAAAGCGTCATGCCCTGCTCGGAGCGCGTGACAAGCAGCGCCTCCAGGCCAAGGGATTCGCGCAGACGCTGCGCACGCGCCGTGAGATCATCCTCGGAAATCCAGTGCCCCACGGCCTGCTGCATCTCGGTGCGATTCGGGGTCACGATCGTCGCGCCGCGGTAGCGCTCGTATTGGCTCCCCTTCGGATCAACGAGCACCGGTATGCCCCGATCGCGCGCCATCGCGATGAGCGCCTGCACCCGCACGAGCGAGCCCTTGGCATAGTCCGAGAGCACCATGACATCGTGCGCGGCCAACAGCGGCCCGACTTCAGCGTGCAGGGCATCGACGAGGGCGTCACCGGGCTTTTCCTCAAAATCGATGCGCAGCAACTGCTGCTGACGTCCGAGCACGCGCATCTTGAGGGTGGTGGGATGATCGGGATCGCCGATCAGGTGACCCTTGACGCCGCTCTCCTGGAGCAACTGACGCAGGTGACGCGCGCCCTCGTCCTGACCGACGATGCCAGCGAGCGTCACGCTTGCGCCAAGGGCTACCGCATTACGTGCCACGTTGGCCGCACCGCCCAGGCGATCTTCGCGACGCGCGACGTGGACGACGGGCACCGGGGCCTCCGGAGAAATCCGCTCAACTTCGCCAAACCAGTAGCGATCGAGCATGATGTCACCCACCACAAGCACGCGGGTTCTTGAGATCGCATCAGAGGGAAACATACTCATCGTGTCTTCATTCCAGTTCTTCAAGGCGTCTGGGCTTGTACGTTTCCCAAGAATTGCACCCAGGGCACTGCCAGTAATAGCGGCGCGCCTGAAAGCCGCAGCTGCGGCACGCGTAGCGATCAAGGCGCTGCGTGTGGCGATTGATCAGCCGTCGCAGTAAGGCCAGGTCGGGGCCGTCGATCACCCCGCCGAGCGCGCCCGTGCCTTCGGGCGACGTGGCCAATTCAACTTCAAGGAGCCGATCAAGCCCCAGCAACGACGGGTGCGATTGTAGCGCGTGACGAGCGTAGGTCCAGGCGTTCGAGGTGCCTTGCCGATCCCTGAGCGCGCGGAACACGACATTGAACAGGTCGAGCGAGGGAAATCGCTGATAATGATCGCGCAGCAATGCAAGGCCGGCATCGGCCTGCCCCAACGCGGCACAACTGTCATAGAGTTGTTGCGCGACGAGGCCCGCGTACTCGGGAGACGCGTCAAGAACGCCCTGGAGAAACTGGCGCTCAGCCTGGCGATCGCCCTCGGAGGCCGCAATGCTCGCCTTGAGCATCGAAACGCGCACTTGCGAGGCGCCACCGCCCTGCACTGCGTCGGCGGCGCGCTGGGCCAGATCGAGCGACTGGCGAGCCCCGACCATGTTTGGCGGCCGCGCAGCGAGTGCAGCCTGAGCCATCTCGCAGTGATAGTGCACCAATTGGGGAACCGGCTCGTCCACGAGCTGGCGCAGGCCCTCGACCGCTTCAATGGCCCGTGGCCAATCGTGCTCCGATTCGTAGATGCGGATCAGCGCGCGCAATGCCGGCAACGCAAACGAGGTGTTCTTGAGCACCGCGAACGCGTCTTCGGCGCGATCGAGCATACCGCCCCGCAGGTAATCCTGAGCCAACTCGTGCTGGGCGTGCTCACGCTGCTTGACAGGCAAATCCGCGCGCGAGAGAAGGCTCTGATGCACGCGGATCGCGCGTTCCATTTCGCCGCGACGACGAAACAGGCTGCCAAGGGCGAAGTGGAGCTCGGTGGTTTCGGGATCAAGCTTGGCCACCTCGACGAACGCATCGATCGCACGATCCGGCTCCTCATTGAGCAGGAAATTCAAACCCCGAAAATAGGAATCCGGCAAGTTGCGCGTTTCCGAAAGCATCTGCCGCACATCGAAGCGCGCGGCCATCCAGCCGAGCGCAAACAGCAGTGGCATGAAAATCAGCCACCAGGATTCAAAATCCACGGTTCAGTTCCAACCAGAAGGCATTCATAGGGGCGATAGCGGCACGATGGCATCAGGCGCCAGCTGAAACGATGGCTCGGGGTTGGCTGCTGCCTGGATGCGATCGAGTTCACGGCGCAGCTTCGCGGCCTCCCGGCGACGACGAATCGACGCGGGCACGGTAAGCAATAAGCCAAACAATGCGCCCAGTACGAACGTCGTCAGCATCACAACGATCAGCGGGACGCTCGCAATCTCGTAGACCCCAAAGAATGCGACCGCGACGGGCGCCGTATTCTTGAGCGCGAACATCAGCACGACGACGAACACGATCAATCGTAATGCCCAGACAAGGTAGCGCATGGCGCATGCTCCTGAGTGCAAAATGGAATTGTAAGCGTCCCGCAAAAGGCGTGCATAAAAAAACCGCCTCAAGGGCGGTCTTCAGCGTGCTCGGATTCTAAATCGACTCGTTCGCGCAGCTCCTTGCCCGCCTTGAAGTGCGGAACCTGTTTACCAGGCACCTGCACCTGCTCGCCGGATTTTGGATTGCGCCCGACACGCGGTGCGCGAGCCGACAGCGAAAAGCTGCCGAACCCGCGGATCTCGATGCGCTGACCTTCGGCGAGAGCCTGGGTCATTGCATCAAGAACGGTCTTGACGGCAAAATCGGTATCGCGGGCGGCCAGCTGAGAATAGCGGGCCGCCAGCGCAGCGATCAGTTCAGACTTCGTCACCTCGATTAATCGGTGTCACGTGCCTGATCGAGCTTGGCCTTGAGCAGAGCGCCCAGGTTGGTCGTGCCCGACGAAGCACTGGCTTCGGAGAGTCGCTGCATGCTGTCTGCAGTTTCAGCGTTATCGCGCGCCTTGATCGACAACTGGATCGAACGCGCCTTGCGATCGACGTTGATGATCATGGCGTCGATGTTATCGCCGGCTTTCAGTACCGTGCCAGCATCCTCGACGCGTCCGTTCGAAATCTCGGAAGCGCGAAGGTAGCCTTCGACATCGAGCGACAGGGTAATGACCGCGCCCTTGGGCTCAACCGACTTGATCGTGCCAGGAACGACGGCGCCCTTGTCATAGGTTGCCACGAAGTTGTTGAACGGATCGCCCTCGAGTTGCTTGACGCCCAGCGAGATGCGTTCCTTTTCGGTGTCGATGCCGAGCACAACCGCGTCGAGCTCGTCGCCCTTCTTGAAGTTGCGCACAGCTTCTTCGCCGGTTTCCGTCCAGGAAAGATCCGACAGGTGCACCAGGCCATCGATTCCACCGGGCAGGCCGACGAACACGCCAAAGTCGGTGATCGACTTGATCGCGCCACGCACCTTGTCGCCACGCTTGAAGTTCGAGGCAAACTCTTCCCAGGGATTCTGGCGGCACTGCTTCATGCCCAGCGAAATCCGGCGACGGTCTTCGTCGATCTCGAGAACCATGACTTCGACTTCCTCGCCCAGTGTGACCACCTTGCGCGGATCGACGTTCTTGTTGGTCCAGTCCATTTCGGAAACGTGCACCAGGCCTTCGATACCAGCTTCGACTTCAACAAACGAACCGTAGTCGGTCAGGTTGGTGACCTTGCCGAACAGGCGGGTGCCTTGCGGGTAACGACGGGCAAGGCCCACCCACGGATCTTCGCCCAGTTGCTTGACGCCAAGCGACACGCGGCTCTTTTCCTGGTCGAACTTCAGGACCTTGGCTTCGACTTCCTGACCAACGGTCAGGACTTCGGACGGGTGACGCACGCGGCGCCATGCCATATCGGTGATGTGCAGCAGGCCATCGATGCCGCCGAGGTCGACGAACGCACCGTAATCGGTGATGTTCTTGACAACGCCCTTGACGATGGCGCCTTCCTGCAGGTTTTCGAGCAGCTTCTGGCGCTCTTCACCCATGCTGGCCTCAAGCACGGCGCGACGCGACAACACGACGTTGTTGCGCTTGCGATCGAGCTTGATGACCTTGAATTCCATGGTCTTGCCCTCGAAGGGCGTGGTGTCCTTGACGGGACGCAGGTCGACCAGCGAGCCAGGCAGGAACGCGCGGATGCCAGCGGTCATGACCGTGAGGCCACCCTTGACCTTGCCCGTGATCGTGCCCGTGACGAGTTCGTTCTTCTCGAGCGATTTTTCAAGCGACAGCCAGGCCGACAGGCGCTTGGCGCGGTCGCGTGACAGCACCGTATCGCCATAGCCGTTTTCGAGCGAGTCAATGGCGACAGAAACAAAATCGCCTGGGCTGACTTCAAGCTCGCCCTGATCGTTCAGGAATTCTTCGATCGGGATGAGGGCTTCGGATTTGAGACCTGCGTTGACGACGACGAAGTTGTGGTCGATGCGCACGACTTCAGCCGAAATGACCTCGCCGGACTTCATGTCCTGCTTCTTGATGCTTTCAGCAAACAAGTCGGCAAAGCTTTCGCCGCCGGAGGAAGAGATGAGTTGAGTTGACATGTAAAGGAGATCCAGGTGGCCAGGTGGCCGGGTAGTTCACCGTCGGCAGCGTCAACCGCTTTCAGTGGGGTTAGGGTGAAGAAAACCTGCGACGGGCTGGTTGCGCCATCCGCAGGCACCAATAAACTGCTGGGGTACCGCAAAAACCTGCGAACGACCCGGCGAAAGTTGCCTGGTCAGCCGCCCTCACCACGAGCCGAGGACCAGAGATCCAGGATCGCCTGCACGGTCTGGTCTATCGTCAGATTCGACGAGTCGACCACATGTGCATCCTGCGCCGCCACAAGCGGCGCCACGGCGCGACCCGTGTCGCGTGCGTCGCGCTCGCGCATGTCGCGAAGCAAGTCGTCTAGGTTAGCAGAAATTCCCTTTTCGATCAATTGCTTACACCTGCGTTCGGCGCGCGCCCGCACGTCGGCGACCAAAAAGATCTTGAGAGGCGCCTCGGGAAAGACGATCGTGCCCATATCGCGGCCATCAGCGACGAGCCCGGGCAGCTGCCGAAATGCCCGCTGGCGCTCAAGAAGCGCCGCGCGCACGCCGGGATTGGGGGCCAGGCGCGAGGCAAGGTTACCCACGTGCTCCTGGCGGATCAGGTCGGAAACCTCCGCGCCGTCAAGCGTCACCCCAGTCGGATGGAAGACGACCTTCAGGCTGCGCGCCGCCAGCTCGACTGCGGCGACATCGGCCGGATCGACGCCGCGCTGCAATACCGCCAGCGCAGTCAGGCGATACAGCGCGCCGCTATCGAGCACGCCAAAACCGAGCGCGGTCGCGACCCGATGCGCGACGGTTCCCTTGCCAGACGCCGTGGGGCCGTCAATCGTAATGACCGGTGCCACCGCAACCGGGCCGTGATCGGTTGTCGTTTCGGCCCCGGACGGCGCAGGAACGCCTGGCAGGCGATTTTGCCCCGCGCTCATTTCAGCAGCCCCGCGTAGACATCAAAATAGGTCGGGAAAGTCTTGCTGACGCAGCCCGGATCCATGATCCGCACGGCGGCATTGCCGAAGGCAGCAAGCGAAAGGCACATGGCCATCCGATGATCATCGTAGGTGTCGATGCAGGCGTCTTGCCAACACCCTGGCGCCACCGGCGTCACGCGAAGCCAATCCGGACCGCTCTCGACGACCGCGCCCAGCTTACGCAATTCGGCCTGCATGGCGGCAATGCGGTCCGTTTCCTTAACGCGCCAGCTGCCAATGTTGCGCAGCGTGCAGGGGCCGTCAGCGAACAGCGCAAGCGCTGCCGCAGTCATGGCGGCATCGGGGATCAGGTTGAAATCGGCGTCAAAGGCGCGCAAACGCCCGCCTTCGGCGACCCGCACGCCGGTGACTTCGATAGAAGACGCATCGCGGCGAACTGTCGCGCCCATCGCGGCAACCGTGTCGGCGAATGCGATGTCGCCCTGGATACTGTCGGCACCCACGCCCACGACGCGCACCGGGCCGCCACCGATCGCACCCATCGCCAGGAAGTAGGAGGCTGAGGACGCGTCGCCTTCGACGAAGATCCTGCCGGGCGAGCGATAGCAGCACCCTTCCTCCACCAGAAACTGCTGCCAACCGGAGCGGACCACCGTCACGCCAAAGCGGGCCATCAGGTTGAGCGTGATTTCGATGTATGGCCTGGAGATGAGTTCGCCGATCACGTCGATCGTGAGCGCACGCCCGGTTCGTGCGACGGCCAGCGGGGCGGCCATCAGCACCGCTGTCAGAAACTGGCTGGAAACCGATCCCTGAACCCGCACGCGATCGGCCAGGCTCCCGCAGGGGCTGACTTCAAGGGGCGGATAGCCCTCGCGCCCCTGGTAGGCGATCCGCGCGCCCATCTCGCGCAATCCGTCGACGAGATCGCCGATCGGGCGCTCATGCATGCGCGGCACACCGGACAGTCGATAATGCCCGTCCATCAGCGCCAGTGCTGCCGTGAGGGGGCGGATTGCCGTCCCCGCATTGCCGAGAAACAGATCCGCCTCGCGGATCGGGAACTGCGCTGCACCCTGGACGCTGACTGAATCGGGGCCGTGCGTTTCAATCCCCACGCCCAGTTGCGCCAGCGCTGCCAGCATCACCCGGGTATCGTCTGACTGCAGGACACCCTCGATGCGGGTGACGCCGACGGCTAGCGCCGACAGGAGCAGCACGCGGTTCGAAATGCTTTTTGAGCCAGGCAAGGTGACGGTACCCGCCGCGTGGCGCGCGGCCGGCAGATCGAGAAAATCGGTCGAGCTCATGCAGAGGGCCCCGCCCAGCCACGCCGTGCCTCGGCAGAGGCTTCAAGCATCTCGACAAGCCACTTTGCGTCTGACGCCTCGAGCGCCTGCTCGGCGCGGTCGAGCACGGCGCGCAGCGCGGCAAGCTCGCCAAGCATGGCGTGCCGGTTGGAGATGAAAATATCGCGCCACATTTCCGGCGAACCAGCCGTGATGCGGGTGAAATCGCGAAAGCCCGGCCCCGCCATTTCAAGGCGAAGCGCCGGATCGGCGCTTTGCAGGATGTGCTGCATGTAAAGCGCGGCGATCCAGTGGGGCAGATGACTGATCGCGGCCATGACGGCGTCATGCCCTGCCGGATCGAGGCGCACGACCTGAGCGCCGCAGGCGCGCCAGGCCGACTCAACGCGCGCGATGTCCTCGGGGCGGTTCTCGGCAAGCGGGGTCAGCATGACGCGCCGTCCGTCATACAAGGTGGCAACGGCCGCCTGCGGCCCGGACTCATGCGAGCCCGCCATCGGGTGCGCGGGCACAAACTGCCCTATCCGCTTACCCAACCCGTCACGCGCAGCCTGAACGACGTCCTGTTTGGTGCTCCCGCCATCCGTAATCAGCGCGGTATCGGACAGCGTCGAGCGAAGTTCGGTAAAAATCGAGCGGAATGCCCCAACGGGCGCCGAGACCAGGATGAGGTCAGCGCGCGCGGCGGCTTCCCGCAGGGAGACCGCCTCGTCAATGATGCCCAGTTGTTGCGCTTGCGCCAGGGTTTCCGGGCGGCGCCCCGCCCCGAGGACGCGACCGACCACGCCGGCGCGGCGAAGTGCGGCAGCAAACGAGCCGCCAATCAGCCCGACGCCAACGATGGCGAGCACCGGAATTTTCAGGCCGCCCGCGGGATCCCCCGTGATGGCAGCCCCCTGCGGAGCCTTTGAGCTCATGGCTGCCTGCTTCCGAGGATTTCCGTCAGGGCGCTGATGAAACGCGCGTTTTCCT
>CAITPF010000412.1 GCA_903894155.1 uncultured beta proteobacterium
CCCGCTCTGCGGGAACTCGGTGAGCCAGGATCGCCGGTTCATGTTCAGGTACATGCCGCGCTTTGAGCAGTTCTTCCACTATCGCACCATCGATGTCAGCACGCTCAAGGAGCTTGCTCGCCGCTGGAAGCCCGAGTTGCTCAAAGGTTTTGAAAAGCGCAGCAAGCACGAGGCGCTTGCCGATATCTATGAGTCGATCGACGAGCTGCGCTACTACCGCGACGTCTTCATCAAGCTCTAGTTTCATCGTCCCGGGCGCCGTGGCCGCCTTAGGTATGCGTGCGGCGCACCACGAAGCGATACCAGCCATGCAGCAGCAGCGTTGATACCGCCAGCCCGATCGTCGCCATCAGCCACATGGATCCCGCCCCGGGCGGGGATCCGGCAAGAAGCGCGTTGCGCACGGGATCCATGAGCGCGCGCCCCGGCCCAAAGCCGAACCACCATCCGCCGAACAGCCCGACCAGCATCAGGGCGAACGTCTGCAGTAGCATCGGCACCATGGCGACCTTATAGGCCCGCAACAGATAGCTGTTGATGCATTGCATCGCATCCACGACGTGGAACCACGGCAATAGCGCAAGCAGCGAGAACGCGACTGCGGCTACTTCCGGATTGTTGGTGTAGAGCGCGACGATGGTTGCCCGGCCGGTATAAAGCACGATGGCGGTCAACGATGCGCCACAGAGGCCGACGACGATTCCCATCATTCCGTTGCGATGCGCCTGGTCCATCTGCCCGGCGCCGATCGCCTGCGCCGTGAGCGACGCTGTCGCTACGCCGATCGCCATGGGCATCATGTAGGCGAGCGCGGCCAGATTGGCGGTAATCTGGTGCCCGCCGATGACGTCTGTCCCCTCCCGGGCGACCATAAGTGACATGAAGGTAAACGCGCAGACTTCCACCAGGTAGGAGCCGCCCATCGGTAGCCCAAGGCGCAGGATCGACCACAGGGCAGCAGGATCCGGGCGACCGATCCGCAAGTGAAACTGCCGGTAGAACGGCGTGCGCAGCACCACCCAGAGCCCGACGAACAGGCTGACCCAGAAGACGATGCCCGAGGCGATGCCGGCGCCTGTCGCGCCGAGCGCGGGCAGCCCCCAGTTGCCGAAAATCAGCAGCCAGTTCAGGAAGGCCTTGACCGCGATGGCGACCAGGTTGATCGTCATAATCAGCTTAGGGCGCGAAACGGCATTGGCCAGCGCGTAGACCGTGCGGAACATCAGTGCAGCGGGCAAGGCGAAGGTGAGCGCGAGGAGGTATTCGGCCATGCGTGCGCGGACCTCGGGCGCCACATCGCCTGAAAAGCTGAGCCAGAGATTCGGAAACAGAAGCGTCGCGCCCCCGATCACGGACAGCACCAGCGACACCCAGACCCCCTGGCCCCACGAGCGTCCGACCTCGTCGAGCTTGCCGGCGCCCACATATTGCGCCTGGATGGGCAGCAGCGCGTGCATGACGCCCATGAGGCCTATGAACACCGTAATGTAGACCGACACGCCGAGCGCCATGGCCGCGAGGTCCGTGGGGCTCGAATGGCCTGTCATGGCGGTATCGAGCACGCCAAACGCCATGCTGGCCCATTGGCTCACCACGATTGGCCAGGACTGCCGCAAGATTGCGAGGAAAGTCTGACCCCTGCTACGGGGGCCAGTGTCGACGACCGTCATTTGCCGCCGATGTGCAACAGGCGGAAGCGGTCGAACCGGTCGGCACCGCGAGAGCCTTGCCATAACACGGTCGCGCCTTCGCTGTAGCCTGCGGATCCATCCTCGAGTTGCTGCTTGGAGGTCAGTTGCAGCGCGTAGGGGCACGTTGAGTCATACGTGAATGTAATCTTGTCAAATACGTAAAGCGATGCGCGCGGGCCGAGCGACAGCCCTTGCGCGCGCACGCAGACCGGGCCGCCGACCGCGTGTTCAAGTTCGGTCAGAACGGTGCGCAATTGAGCCGACATCGGGCGGTAGCTCCGAACGTAATCAAGCGCCGGCATCCAGAGCAGCACCAGCAGCACCCAGGTCATGGTGATGCCTGCCGCGCAAAGCATCGAACCCCGCCAGAGCACGGTCGGACGCACGCGCACGCGCCAGAGCACCAGCGCAACCCACGTCAGCGTGACCAAAAGCCCGGCGACGACCGCGGACCAGACAATGTGAGGCTCGAAACCGACGGTCTGGCGGCCGATGTTGATCGAAATCTGTCTGGGAATCCCGAAGTGCAGCGCGATCCAGCCGAGCCAGGCGCAGGTGATGGTGACCGAATAACACATCAGTGCGAACCAGTCCAGCGTGTTGACGACCCCGCGTCGCATGGTCGGTAACGCGAAAGCCGCGAGCACCGCAAGCGGCACCGCGAGTTGAACGTATTCGGCTTCCGAGTGCTCTGTCGTGACCGGAAGCATGAGCATCACGCCCAGGACGAAGGCCAGCGGAATCCAGATGTGCGGCGCGTTGATCCAGTGGCGCCATTGCCACAGTGCGAGTAGTGCGAGCGGCCAGGTCGGCCAGAGAAACCAGGGGAGGTCGCGCATCGGTCGCAAGACCGCGTCGAGATCGGGCACGCCGAAGAACGAGGCATTCCAGATCGCCCAGGCGTTCATCCAGTCCGGATTCAATCGCTTCGAGGGTAGCCACCAGGCCAGCCCGAGTGCCAGCGCCAGCAGCAGTGATAAGAGCATCCAGCGGCGAGACGGCCAGAGTGCGCTGCCAGGACGGAATGCGAGCGGCACGGCCAGCAGGATCGGCAGCGTGCCGGGCCAGGCCCGCGTCAGGAACGCGCAGGCGAGGGCGACCCCCAGGGTGATCGAGCCCTGTAGCGGTTTGTCCAGCATCCGGGCGAGCCCGTAGTAGGCCAGTGCCTGCCAGGCGATGATGGCGGGGACGACGGATGTTTCGTGCAACCGAATCAGGATCCCGACCGTGGCCAGCAACAGTAGCAGGGCGGCGTCGGCCAGCATGCGCCCGTAGTCCTTCACGGTGGGCTCGCCACCGAAGGGCAGGGCGAGCGGTTGCGCCTCGGGACGCCTTCCGAGCAGGTACGTGCCGTACCACATGGACCACAGCGTGATGCAGAACCAGACCAGGTTGGTGACACGGGAGGCGACGATATCCCCGATCCAGGGGCCCAGAATCCGGATCAGCCCCGCGCCGGTCCACATGACGAGCGGGCCATCCTGGGCAAACGCCATGGGACCCACCTGCGGCATCAGCCAGGCGCTGCCACCGAGGTCGAGCGCGGACAGCATGGTGGCGAGCCAGACGACGTCGTCCGTCTTCCAGGGATCCCGCTCGAAAAGCCCGAACACAATGTAGGCCAGGCAAAGTGCGAAGAGCGCCAGCCGGGGTGGCTTGACGGTCGCGATGGCAGTAAGCCTGGCTGGGGTGGACTGGGTACGGGTGAGCACGCTTAACTGTAACCTGTAGTGGCCCTTCGGGGCCTGATCGTGGGCCTGTGACCGTATTGCCGAGTGCGCGTTATGCCGGATGTAAAAAGGGCAGCCATCGGCTGCCCTTGATTACGGCTGCAACCTAGCGCGAGGCAATCAGGCGGAAGCCTTCTTGGCGCCGGAAGTACGTGCAAAACGCGCACGGAATTTCTCGACACGACCGGTTTCGACGATGCGAGTCTGGGCGCCGGTGTAAAAAGGATGCGATTCAGACGTTACGTCGCACTTGAAGAGCGGATAGGTCTTGCCATCGAGCTGGATGGTTTCGCGGCTGTTGAGCGTGGAGCGGGTGACGAATTTGTTGCCCGTCTGCAGATCGACGAACACCACATCGCGGTATTCGGGGTGAATGCCTTCTTTCATGGTCGGTCCTTTAGGTAAATTGGGTCGCCAGCCGAACGCACGCAAAAACAACTTCGCATGAAGAGCCTAGCCCGCAGCGGTTAACCCGATGCTAGCGGTTAACCCTAGCGGTTAGCCCAATACTAGCGGTTAGCCCAAAGCGGTTAGCCAAATACAAGCGGTTTTAGCCCGTTCGACAACGTATCCGTAAATCAACCCATGATTCTACATTGTCATGCGATTTCCCGCAATATGGGTGGTATTCTCGCCCCGTCTGCTTACGAGGAGGCCATTTTGTCAACCAAGGCCATGACCACCGATGTTCCGATGATCTCCGAGTCGGGTGGCGTGCGTTACCTGCATTTCGGAACAGAGTGGGTCCAGGGCGCTATGTGGGTTCGCCGGCCCACGCACCTGGTCCTTGAGTACACCGCGCAGATGATGTCCTGGCTGCTGTTTCTTGCGCCACCTGCCGCCCAGCCGGTCGCCCAGCTTGGTCTGGGCGCGGGTTCGCTGGCGCGGTTTTGCCTGGCGCACCTGCGCAATCCGCTGGAGGTCGTCGAGTGGAATCCGCTGGTGACGGCAGCTTGCGACGCCTATTTCAGGCTCCCGCGGCCAGATCGCCTGACGATCGAGCATGCCGACGCGGCCCGCTGGGTGACCGAACCTTCGCGCTCCGGGCGTTACGCCGCTCTGATGATCGATCTCTACGATGGCCAGGCGCGGGGCCCCGTGCGCGGTTCGCAGGAGTTTTACGCGGATTGCCGACGGATCCTGTCCTCGCCAGGCGTGCTGACCGTCAACCTGTTCGGTGCGCACGAGAGCTTCGCTCGCAATATCCGCAACCTGAGCCGCGCTTTCGAAGGCCGCATCCTGACGTTGCCGCAAATCGATGCGGGCAACCAGATCGTGTTGGCTTTCAACGGCCCGCCACTCGAAGTTCCACTGGACAGGTTATTATCCCGCGCCGAGCAGGTCGAAGCGCGCTTTGGCCTGCCGGCCAGGCGATGGGCCCGGTCGCTCGTCGGGCAGTCCTGCAACGGAATTCTCAGTGTCTAGACTTCGCGCCATGATTGCGCCCTTGTTGGCGCTTTGTGCCGTGCTGGCGTTTCCGGCGGCGGCACAGCAGAAGCTCGTCTCGATCCTCGGCGCCGGCCCCGAACAATCGGCCGTCACGGTCCGCGACGCGGTTCGCGATGCCATGAAAGCGGGCGGCCTGGCCGAGGGCAAGGGTCTGCGCATCCAGTTTGCCAACGCGGGTGCCGGCGATGATGCCGCACGGCGCGGGGCACGCAAATTCGTCAACGACCGGTCAGATGTCATCATCGCCGTTGGGCGCACGGCAGCACGCGCTGCGGTCGAGGCCACGCACCTGATCCCCGTGATCTTCGTGGGCGTCGACGATCCGGTCGAGGCCGGGCTGATTCCTTCCATGGCGCCGTCCGGCACCAACGTCGCGGGCGTCATGGGCCACTTGCCTGCAGCCCGCCAGATCGAGTTGATCAGGCAACTTGTGCCAGGCGCGCGTCGCATCGGCATACTTTATGGTCTGGGCCAGGCGGAATCCCTGAGGGATATCCGTCAGCTTCAGGACGCCGGGGCAAAGACAGCCGCCGTCATCCTCGATGTGGCCGTGGCCCGCCCGGTCGATGTCGGATCGGCCGCGCGCAGCCTGATCAACAAGGTCGATGTCCTCTTTACCCTGGTCGATCCGGTGGTGGCGCGATCGTTCGCCGCCGTGGTCAAGGTTGCCAACGACGCCCGAATCCCGCTGGTGGCGTCCGACCCCGCGGGTGCCGCGTCTGGCGCGATGGCTTCCTTTTTTGTCTCCGATCGTGATCTCGGGCTGCAGTCCGGTCGCATGGCGCTGCGGATCCTGCGTGGCGTTCGCCCTGGTGGCATCGCACCCGAATTCGTGTCGCGCCCGCAGTTCATCGTCAATCCCGCAGCCGCAGGCAAGCAGGGCGCGACGCTGTCCGAGTCCGTGCTCAAGGCGTCCACACAGGTCCTTCGGTAGCGTCGGATGCCGGCGGCCGCATGGCAGTCAACCGTGCGTGATACAGTTTCCCTGTTGTCAACCAACGAGCGTTTCATGATCGATCTCGGCGTCAACATTGACCACGTGGCCACGCTGCGCCAGCAACGTCACACCCGCTATCCCGACCCCATCGCTGCGGCGCTGCGCGCCGAGGATGCCGGGGCCGACCTGATCACGCTGCACCTGCGCGAAGATCGCCGTCACATTCAGGATGCGGATGTCTTTGCACTGCGCCCGCTGCTGCGCACGCGCATGAACCTCGAGTGCGCGGTGACCCCCGAGATGCTCGATATCGCCTGCCGGGTTCTGCCGCAGGACGTCTGCCTCGTTCCGGAGAAGCGTACCGAGCTCACGACCGAAGGTGGCCTTGACGTCGTCGGCGGGCGGCAGGCTGTTCAGGCCGCGGTCAGGCAACTCCAGGATGCCGGGATCCGTGTTTCCCTGTTCATCGATCCGGATCCGTCCCAGGTTCGTGCCGCGGCCGAAGTTGGCGCACCGGTCATCGAGCTGCACACCGGCGCCTATGCCGGGGCAGACGCTGACCCCGCGCGCGCCGACTTTGAGATTGGACGATTGCGCGAAGCGATCCGGATTGCGACCGGACTGGGCCTGCGTGTCAACGCGGGTCATGGCCTTCACCTGGGTAACGTCGATGCCGTCGCGGCGCTTGAGGGCATCGCGGAGCTCAATATCGGGCATGCGATTGTTGCCCAGGCTGTCTTTGACGGCTGGGAAAAGGCTGTGCGCGACATGAAGGCGCGCATGGTGCGGGCCCGCCTGCGCGCCGGGCGCGGCGCCTGATCGGGTCCGGCATGAGTGCAATTGCCGGCGTCGGCCTCGACCTCATCCGGATCGATCGCATCGACCAGGTCTGGCGGCGCTTCCCTGATCGTTTCCCGTCCAGAATCCTCGGCGCGGATGAATTGCGTGTCTTCGAGGCGCGCGCAGCGCGGGACCGCACGCGTGGCGTTCGCTATCTCGCGACCCGGTTCGCAGCGAAGGAAGCCTTTTCCAAGGCGGTCGGGCTGGGCATGCGCTCACCGATGTGGTGGGACCGGATGCAGACGCTGAACGCGCCCGGCGGCAAGCCGACGGTCGTGCTTTCTTCGCCGCTGCGCGAGTGGTACGAGGCGCGGTTTGGCGCGGCGCACGTGTCGATTACCGATGAATCCGAATACGGCGCAGCCTACGTCGTGGTCGAGGCCCTGCGGCCCTGATCGCTGCGCCCACTCTCAGAAGGCAGATTGCCATGTCCAGAAAGAAAAAAAAGGCGTCCATTGCGCGCGGCCCGTTGATGATCGACGTCGCGGGGCTTGCGCTCACCGACGCCGAGCGCAAGCGCCTGGCGCATCCGCTGGTGGGCGGGGTCATCCTGTTTGCACGCAATTTTGAAAGCCGCGACCAACTCGCCGACCTCACCCGGTGCATTCACAAACTGCGCAGGCCGCGCCTGCTGATTGCCGTTGATCACGAAGGCGGCCGGGTGCAGCGGTTTCGGTCCGATGGCTTTACCGTCCTGCCAAGCATGCGCGCGCTGGGGCAGCGCTGGATGCAGGATCCGCTGGTGGCGATGCGCATGGCGACCGATGTCGGGTATGTGCTCGCCGCCGAGTTGCGATCCTGCGGAGTCGACCTCAGTTTTACCCCGGTGCTCGATCTCGATTACGGCGTCAGCCGCGTGATCGGCGACAGATCGTTCCACCGTGATCCCCGCGTGGTCGCCATGCTCGCGCGCGCCCTGATCCAGGGCTTGCAATTGGCCGGCATGGCGTCCTGCGGCAAGCACTTCCCTGGCCATGGTGCCGTGGCGGCCGATTCCCATCACGAGATCCCCACCGATCCCCGCACGCTGACCCGCATCCTCCAGGAGGATGCCGCGCCTTACCAGTGGCTGGGCGACCCGCTGATTTCCTCGGTGATGCCGGCTCACGTGATTTACCCCAAGGTCGATCCGAATCCCGCCGGATTTTCCGCGCGATGGGTTCGGGAAATCCTGCGCCAGAGGCTGGGCTTTGACGGCGTCGTGTTTTCCGACGACCTGACGATGGAAGGCGCGTCCGTGGCCGGCGACATCGTTGCGCGGGCCGAAGCGGCGCTTGGCGCCGGTTGCGACATGGCGCTCGTGTGCAACCACCCCGATCTCGCGGATGAACTGCTCGGGCGTCTCAAGGTCGAACACGATCCCGAGTCCCGGGCGCGTATCGATCACCTGATGCCCGCGGCCGATGCCCTGGGCTGGGATGCGCTCCAGGAAACGGTCTTTTACCGACGGGCGCTTGCGTCGATCCACGCACTCGATGACCGATAGCGCCGCTCCCGCCTTCGATATCAAGGCGTTTCTCGCGCGGTTGCCGCACCTGCCGGGCGTCTATCGCCATATCGACGCCTCCGACGAGGTGCTGTATGTGGGGAAGGCGCGGGATCTGCGCAAGCGCGTCTCGTCGTATTTTCAGAAGACACCATCGAGCCCGCGTATCGGGCACATGGTGGCGCGGGTCGCGCGCATCGAGGTGACGGTCACGCGCTCCGAGGCGGAAGCGCTGATCCTCGAGAACAATCTCATCAAGACACTGCGCCCGCGCTACAACATCCTGTTTCGCGACGACAAGTCATATCCCTACCTGATGATTTCCGGCCATTCGTCGCCCCGGATCGCCTACTACCGGGGATCGACCCGCAAAAAGGGCCAGTTCTTTGGCCCCTATCCCAGCGCATGGGCCGTGCGCGAGACGATCCAGATCCTGCAGAAGGTGTTTCGGCTGCGGACCTGTGAGGACACCGTGTTCGCGAACCGTTCCCGTCCGTGTTTGCTGCACCAGATCGGGCGTTGTTCTGCGCCTTGCGTGGGCGAGATTTCAGCACAGGATTACGCAGCCGATGCGCAGCGCGCCGCCAGGTTCCTCAACGGCGAAACCCAGGAGATCATGGGCGACCTTGAGCGCCGGATGCTGGTCGCCGCCGAGGCGCTCGAGTTCGAGCAGGCCGCGTTGCTGCGCGACCAGATGGGGGCGCTCGCCAAGGTGCTTCACCAGCAGACCATGGAGGACACCGACGGCACCGATACCGACATCGTTGCCGTTGTGTCGGCCTCGGGCCGGTACTGCGTCAACCTGGCGATGGTGCGCGGCGGCAGGCACCTGGGGGATCGCGCGTTTTTCCCGACGCATGCCGATGGCGACTCGCCCGCCGACGTGCTGGAGGTCTTCATCGCCCAGCATTATCTGGAGAGTCCCATGCCGGCGGTGGTCGTCGGCTCCCAGCCGCTTTCCGACCCCGAACTCATCGACTTGCTAGCCGAATCGGTCGGCGTGCGCAGCCGCTTCCTGAGCCGGCCGCAAGGCGTGCGTCGCGCGTGGCTGGAGCAGGCCACACGCAACGCCGAGATGGCGCTTGCCAACGCGCTGACCGAGTCCGGCGCCCGCTCGGCGCGCACGCTTGCGCTGGCCGAGGCGCTCGACCTCGACACCGATCCGCTCGTGCTGGACGCGCTGCAGGTCGAGTGTTTCGACATTAGTCACACGGCGGGTGAGGCCACGCAGGCCTCCTGCGTCATCTATGCGCACCACGAAATGCAACCGTCGCTCTACCGGCGCTACAACATTGCGGGCGTGACGCCTGGCGACGACTACGCCGCAATGCGGCAAGTGCTGACGCGTCGCTTCGGCAAAGTGGCCGACGGCGAGGCCGAGATGCCCGGCCTGGTGCTGATCGATGGCGGCAGGGGCCAGGTTGAGATTGCCCGTCAGGTATTTGTCGAACTTGGGCTGGATACGTGGGGGATCGTTGGCGTGGCCAAGGGCGAAGGGCGCAAGGTCGGGCTCGAGACCCTGATCTTTGCCGACGATCGCGCGCCGCTCGTGCTGGGTGCCGAGTCTGCCGCGCTCATGCTGATCGCGCAGATTCGCGACGAGGCGCACCGTTTTGCAATCACGGGCATGCGGGCACGCCGCGCCAAGGCGCGCAACGTGTCCCGGCTCGAAGACATCGACGGCATAGGCGCCAAACGCCGTCAGCGATTGCTCGCGAGGTTTGGCGGGTTTTCCGGGGTCGCGTCGGCCAGCATCGAGGATCTCGCGTCGGTCGAGGGGATTTCACCCGAACTGGCCGAGCGTATATATTTCGCGCTTCGCTGATGGGTTAGCATAGAGCCTATGCCCCTCAATGTCCCCATCGTCCTGACTTGGCTGCGCATCGCCATGATCCCGCTTGTGGTCGGGATCTATTACCTGCCTGATGGCTGGGTGGCCGAATCCACGCGCGATTCCTGGGCGTGCTGGGCCTTCGTCATCGCGGCAATTACAGATTGGTTTGACGGCTGGCTTGCGCGCCGCTGGAACCAGACTTCTTCCTTTGGCGCTTTCCTGGATCCCGTGGCGGACAAACTGATGGTGTCCGCCGCGCTGCTCATGCTGTTGCACCTGGGGCGCGTCGATGCAATGATTGCGTTTGTGATCATTGGCCGTGAGATCACGATCTCCGCGCTGCGTGAATGGATGGCGCAACTCGGCGCGCGCTCGAGCGTGGCGGTGCACTGGCTTGGCAAGTTCAAGACCGCGGCCCAGATGATCGCAATTCCGTGCCTGCTCTTCCACCGCGACGCCTACGGCATTCCGGTGGCGGCTCTTGGTCAGATCCTGATCGTGATCGCCGCGATCCTCACCGTCTGGTCAATGCTCTACTACCTGCGGCGTGCCTGGCCCGTCATCCTCGAAAAGTCGGCTTAAAGCCCCGCAAGGGCTGGCTACTGCCTGGCGCTGCGCGCGATCTGTGGCGCGGGCATCCCGGGCGTCGCGCGCCAGGGGCTGATGTCCAGCCCGCCGCGGCGCGTATAGCGGGCAAACACCGAAAGCGCCTCCGGCCGGCATGCGGCCATGATGTCGGTAAAAATGCGCTCGACACAGTGCTCGTGAAATCCGCTGTGCAGCCGAAACGACACGATGTAGCGCAGCAGCGCTTCGTGGTCGATGCGCGCGCCCGAATACTCAATCTGGATGCAAGCCCAGTCGGGTTGCCCCGTCACAGGGCAGTTCGACTTCAGCAGCCTTGAAAAGACCGATTCGCTGACGATGTCGCCGTCGCTCGCCAGCAAGAGGATCCCCGCGTCTGGCTCATACGTGTCGATTTCCACGTGGTCGTTCAGATCCAGATTCAACCCGTCGAATTCACGGATCGATTCGGCGAGCAGCGCCTGGGCATCCACCAGCGTCACTTCCACCGGTGCACTGGCCGCGCGGCTGAGGTCTTCGACCAGACGCGTCAGCACCTCCTGCGTTGATCCGAAACGCGTCTGGTTATAGCTGTTCAGGTAGAGCTTGAACGACTTGGATTCGATGATGCGCGGGCTGTCGCAGGGCACGTGCACGCGCAGGATGGCCACCCGGGGAAGTCCCGCCGGGTTCAGCCACGACATTTCATAAGCATTCCAGAGATCCCAACCGATGAAGGGCAGGCCGGGGCCGTCGTGTCCGAGCAACCGGCGTGCGTCGGCACGTTCAATGGGAAACAATAGCGCCGCGTCGTACTGGGTCGGATACGACACGGCCCTGCCGAGCAGAAGTTCTTGCGCAATCTTGTCCATGGATGAAGTCAGGGGCCCCAAACGGCACCCGGCGAGTCGGAGCCTGAATTTTAGCGGATGAACTGCAATTTTTCAGAATATGAAATCCGCTTCTCGCCAGGTGAAAACGGGTGCTGCATTGCCGCATCGCTGCATTTCATAGATGACAATGTCGTTTCATCATACAAAATACAATATGTAACATATTGATTTAAAAGAAAAACATTTTTTGTCTTATATAAGACATGAGAGTATCGTGCGGCGCGACAAATCTTTAGACTATTTCCCATGGCAGCACAGAATTTCAGGAATGTAGCCATCGCAGTTTTTTGTTTCTTAATTCAATCTCTCCAGGAGCATCGCCATGACGATCCGTGAACAAGCCGCCCGCCAATTGCAGAAAGACTGGGCAGAAAACCCCCGCTGGCAGGGGATCAAGCGCGATTACAGCGCCGAGGACGTGGTCCGCCTGCGTGGCTCGCTGGCCGTCGAGCACACGCTCGCGCGCCGCGGCGCCGAAAAACTCTGGGGCCTGCTCCACAGCGAGCCCTTCGTCAACACACTGGGCGCCATGACCGGCAACCAGGCCATGCAGCAAGTGAAGGCTGGTCTCAAGGCCATCTATCTCTCTGGCTGGCAGGTGGCGGGCGATGCCAACATCGCCGGCGAAATGTACCCCGACCAGTCCCTGTACCCGGTCAATTCGGTTCCGCTCGTCGTTCGTCGCATCAACAACGCGCTGACCCGCTGCGACCAGATTCAGTGGATGGAAGGCAAGGATCCGAGCGAGAAGGACTACGTTGATTACTTCGCGCCCATCATCGCCGATGCAGAAGCCGGCTTTGGCGGTGTGCTCAACGCCTTCGAACTGATGAAGTCCATGATCGACGCAGGCGCGGCGGGCGTGCACTTCGAAGACCAGCTTGCCTCCGTCAAGAAGTGCGGCCACATGGGCGGCAAGGTGCTCGTGCCGACCCGCGAAGCCGTCGCCAAGCTCACCGCTGCGCGCCTGGCCGCGGACGTCATGGGAACCCCGACCATCATTCTGGCGCGCACCGACGCCGATGCGGCCGACCTCGTCACCAGCGATATTGATGAGAACGACCGCCCGTTCCTGAGCGGCGAGCGCACTGTGGAAGGCTTCTTCCGCGCCCGCGCCGGCATCGACCAGGGGATTTCGCGTGGCCTGGCCTACGCCCCGTATGCCGACCTGATCTGGTGCGAGACCGCAACGCCGAACCTCGAGTACGCCCGCAAGTTCGCCGATGCGATTCACCGCCAGTTCCCGGGCAAGATGCTGGCCTATAACTGCTCGCCGTCGTTTAACTGGAAGAAGAACCTGGACGATGCAACGATCGCCAAGTTCCAGCGCGAACTCGGTGCGATGGGCTACAAGTTCCAGTTCATCACCCTGGCAGGCTTCCATGCGCTGAACTACGGCATGTTCGAACTGGCCCATGGCTATGCCCGCCGCAACATGAGCGCCTTTGTCGAGTTGCAGCAGAAGGAATTCGCTGCTGCCGACCTCGGGTTCACCGCAGTCAAGCACCAGCGTGAGGTGGGTACTGGCTACTTCGACTCGGTGACCCAGACGATCGAAGGCGGCAAGTCGTCGACCACCGCGCTGCACGGTTCGACCGAGGAAGCCCAGTTCGATTCGCATGACGAAAAAGAACCTGCCCATGCCTGATCGGGGTTTGTGTCCGGCTATAAAAATAACAAAAATGGTATTTTGACCTCTCGGGGCGGCCTTCGGGCCGCCCTTTTTGCTGCGGTAGAATACCGATGGGGTTTACCCCGACAACTTGACTTAAATCAATTGAATTGAACGATATCGGCATTAAAATAGCGAAATGGCTAAATCGATTTTTGCCCTTAACCGTGCGCTGACGCTCGACGAGCTGGTCGTGCGGCGGCGCGGGCTCGTTCGCCTGGGGCTGGCATGGCTCGCCATGATGCAGGTGGGCATGTTTGCGCTGCCCGGTTATCTGGATGTCAAGGTTGGCCCGGACGATAGCGCCGAGGTCTACCATTGGGCGATTTTCCTGATGAACTGGGCCAGCTTTGTGATGACAGTTCCGGTCGTCCTGTATTCGGCATGGCCGGTCTGGACAGGCTTTGCCCAGGCGGTGCACGAGCGCAGGGTCACGATGGATGTCCCGGTGGCGATCAGCATTGTGGCGGCATTCGTGCCGAGCGCGGTCGCAACCATCGCGGGTCATGGCGAGGTCTACTTCGATTCGGTCACCATGTTCATCGCATTTCTGCTGACCGCGCGCTATTTCGAGATTCGCGCGCGGCAGGCCGTTGACGTGCGCGAGCGCCGCCACGGTCTTGACGAACTCTGCGATCCGCTCATCCGGCATGCCGATCGCGTCGCGACCGTGTTTGTGCTGGTGCAATTGGCCATTGCGCTCGTGGTTGCCTCAATATGGTGGGTCATCGACCCGGAGCACGCCATGCCGGTCACCGTCTCCTTGCTGGTGATGAGCTGTCCGTGCGCGCTTTCCCTGGCCGCGCCTGCCTCGCTGGCCGCCGCGCATGCGACCCTGGCTGCTTTTCCCCACATGCGTGCATCGCAGAAGCAGGCGTTGTTCGATGCGACGCGCCGGGTTGCGCGCCAGAACCTCAACGGGGCACTCGCCTGGCATGTGCTGACGATGCCGCTGGCCGCCGTTGGCCTCGTGACCCCCTGGGTTGCGGCTTTGGCCATGCTGGTTTCGTCGGGCGCCGTGATCTGCAATGCCTGGCGTCTTTATCGCGAGCCCGATGGTGCGGACCCGGCCGGCGCAGATGCGCAGCCTGGCGCTGCTTGACCGGCACGCATTGATCCATGGAATCCCTTTACCTGCTGCTGCCCATGTCGCTGGTCGTTGTCGGCCTGACCGCGGGGCTTCTCTGGTGGGCTGTTTTTTCCGGGCAGTACGACGATCCGGACGAGGCTGCGCAATCGATTCTTACGGACGATGACAGCACAGTGGACGCGAGCAGGGATGAAAATGTTGCGCGCTTGCCGCAGCGCACCAAACATAGGTCATAAGTTCTAGGTCGAATGGTTTAGGGATTGATTCAAATCAACCCGCAGCCAACGAGGTTAGTGGATCATTGCAGTTACGTAGAAACGCCTTTTACAACAAGAGGAAAGCACATCATGGCTAGTTCGCATTCTGCAACTGCCGAAACCTTCAACTACACCGTCGTGCGGCAATTTGCCATCATGACCGTGGTGTGGGGGGTTGTCGGCATGTTGGTGGGGGTCATCATTGCAGCGCAGTTGCTGTGGCCTCAGCTCAACCTGGATATCCCGTTTCTAACCTACGGGCGGCTGCGTCCGTTGCACACCAACGCGGTGATTTTCGCGTTTGGCGGATGCGCGCTGTTTGCTTCCTCGTACTACGTGGTCCAGCGCACCTGTCAGACGCGGCTGTTCGCGGGTGCCCTGGCGGCGTTTACGTTCTGGGCCTGGCAACTGATCATCGTGTCGGCCGCGATTACGCTGCCCCTTGGGATCACCAGCGGCAAAGAGTACGCCGAGCTCGAATGGCCGATCGACATCCTGATCACCCTGGTCTGGGTCGTCTACGCGATCGTGTTCTTCGGGACAATCGTCAAGCGCCGGGTCAAGCACATCTATGTGGCCAACTGGTTCTACGGCTCGTTCATCCTGACGGTCGCGGTGCTTCACCTGGTCAACAGCGCGGAAATCCCGTTCTCGTGGATCAAGTCCTACTCGGCGTATGCCGGCGTTCAGGACGCGATGATCCAGTGGTGGTATGGCCACAACGCGGTGGGCTTCTTCCTCACGACCAGCTTCCTCGGCATGATGTATTACTTCATCCCGAAGCAGGCCGAGCGCCCGGTCTACTCGTATCGCCTGTCCATCGTCCACTTCTGGGCGCTGATCTTCACTTACATGTGGGCGGGTCCGCACCATCTGGCGTACACCGCGCTGCCTGACTGGGCTCAGTCCCTCGGCATGGTGTTCTCGCTGATCCTTCTGGCTCCCTCCTGGGGCGGCATGATCAACGGCGTCATGACCCTGTCGGGCGCCTGGCACAAACTGCGCACGGATCCGATCCTCAAGTTCCTGGTCGTGTCGCTGTCCTTCTACGGCATGTCGACCTTCGAAGGTTCGATGATGTCGATCCGCACCGTCAACGCACTGTCGCACTACACCGACTGGACGATCGGCCACGTGCACTCCGGTGCGCTCGGTTGGGTCGGGATGATTACGTTCGGCATGCTCTATTACGTCATTCCGCGCCTGTGGGGCCGTGACAAGATGTACAGCATGAAGCTTGTCGAGGTTCACTTCTGGACAGCCACGATTGGTGTGGTGCTTTATATCGCCGCGATGTGGATTGCCGGCGTGATGCAGGGTCTCATGTGGCGTGCCACGGAGCCTGATGGCTCACTGACCTACTCGTTCGTTGAGTCCGTCAAGGCGACCTGGCCGTTTTACCTGATCCGGTTGATCGGCGGCCTGACCTACCTGACCGGCATGCTGATCATGGCGTTCAACGTCTTCAAGACGGTCATTGGTCAAACACCCGTGAATCCGGTTGTCCCGATGGAAGGCGAGTCGCTGACTGCCCAACACCTGGTCTCCGCGCCTGCTAAAGCCTGAGAGGACGTCATGGCCCAAGAACAAACTAGTTTCTTTTCGCACCAGACCCTTGAGAAAAACATCGGCTGGATGATCGTCATGAGTCTGGTGGCGGTGCTCTTTGCCGGATTCGTGCAAATCGTGCCGCTCTTCTTCCAGCACTCCACGACGGAGCCCGCTGCCGGCGTCTTGCCACTCGAACCGCTGTCGCAGATGGGGCGCGACATCTATATCCGCGAGGGTTGCAACGGTTGCCACTCCCAGCAGATCCGGACGCTGCGCGCCGAAGTCCAGCGCTATGGCCCCTACTCGGTCGCGGGCGAGTCGGTCTACGACCACCCGTTCCTGTGGGGTTCGAAGCGTACCGGGCCTGATCTTGCTCGTATCGGGCAGCGCTACTCGGATGACTGGCACCGCATCCACCTGAGCAATCCCCGTAACGTTGTTCCGGAATCGAACATGCCCGGCTATCCCTGGCTTGCCAAGAATGCCCTGCCCACCAACGACATTGGCGACCGCATGCGCGCGCTGCGCATCGTCGGCGTGCCCTATACGGATGAGCAGATCAAGGCCGCGCCAGATGCGCTCAAGGGCAAGACCGAAGAGGACGCGCTCGTCGCGTACCTGCAGGGCTTGGGTACGGGCGTACGCAATGCGCAGTTGAAGGCTGCGTCAGGGGGCAAGTGATGATTGCCTACCTGAATGCACTTTCGACCGTATTTGCGATGGCGGTATTTTTCGGCATCGTCTGGTGGGCCTTCTCCAAGCATCGGAAGCAGGCCAACGAAGAGGCGGCGCTCCTGCCGTTCGCCCTTCCCGACGAAGCGCAAACGAACAATAAAGAGGTAAATCGGCCATGAACGATTTTGTAAGCGGCTTCTGGGGTTATTACATCACCACCATTTCGGTGCTCGGTATCCTCTTCTGCCTGTGGTTGCTTTGGATCCAGCGCAAGTATCTTGGCAAGGCGACCTTGAAGGTCGAGGACACCGGACATGTCTGGGACGGCAATCTGCGCGAGCTCAACCATCCCGTGCCTAGATGGTGGACAATCATGTTCATCGGTAGCTGCGCATTTGGCGCGATCTACCTGGTCCTTTACCCGGGCCTCGGTAGCTGGCCCGGTGTGCTCGACACCAACTCGCGCGTAGAACTCAAGCAGGATCAGGCGGCGCAGGATGCTGCGGTTGCGCCCATCTATGCGAAGTACGCCAAGATGAGCATTCCGGAGATCGCGGCGGATCCGGCCGCGCGCGTCATTGGCCAGCGGTTGTTCCTGAACAACTGTGCCCAGTGCCATGGGTCAGATGCGAAGGGCTCCCCGAGCTTCCCCAACCTGACCGAAGGCGATTCGATCTATGGCCGCACGCCTGAAGCGATCGTGGCAACCATCACCAATGGTCGCAACGGCATCATGCCTCCGCTCAAGGGCGCGATCGACGCTAAGACGGCTGGCGACATCGCCCAGTACGTTCGGTCGCTGTCGGGCCTGGCTCACGATCAGATCCGCGTCGTCAACGGCAAGAAGGAGTTCATGAACACCTGCGCTGCCTGCCACGGGCCGGACGGCAAGGGCAACAAAGCCCTGGGTGCGCCAAACCTGACGGATGACGTCTGGCTTTACGGAAGCTCCGAAGACACGATTGTTTACGGAATTCTGAACGGACGTAACAATCGTATGCCTGCCTGGGCTGGTATCCTGACTCCGGAGCAGATCCGGATGGTCGGCGCGTTTGAGTACAGTCTCTCGGGAGGCAAGGACGTCACTTCATCGGTTCTGAATGCCGCCGCCGCTAAGTAAGTTGTTGTGAGTCCTTTGAATGCCTGTTGAACACGATCATGCCTCCGCCGCCGAGCCCTCAGCCAAACAGCCGCCTCCCTGGCGGCCTGCTGGGGCGAGGACTCTGTCGGCGGATGCAGTCCGCGCCGAAGACGAGATCATCGATCTCCGGCAAAGGATCTACGCCCGCTCGGTCAAGGGGCGGTTCAACCAGTGGCGGTGGGCTTTAGTCGCACTGACACAGGCAATTTTTTACGGGTTGCCCTGGGTTCAATGGAGTGGCCGTCAGGCTGTTCTTTTTGACCTGGGCGCTCGCAAGTTCTACATCTTCGGCATGGTGCTGTGGCCGCAGGATGTCATCTATCTGACCCTGCTGTTGATTATTTCGGCGCTGGGGCTCTTCCTCTTTACTGCGATTGCTGGCCGGCTATTTTGTGGCTACGCCTGTCCGCAGACGGTTTACACCGAAATCTTCATGTGGATCGAGCGCAAGGTCGAAGGCGACCGCGTAGCGCGAATCCGGCTTGATGAAGAACCGTGGTCCGCGCGCAAATTCCGCCTGAAGGCAACCAAGCACGCATTGTGGATTCTGGTCGGCCTCTGGACTGGTTTCACCTTTATTGGATTCTTCGCACCGATTCGCGAACTCGGAAGCGATCTCCTGGCGTTTAATCTCGGTGCCTGGCAGTGGTTCTGGCTGCTGTTCTACAGCTTCGCAACCTGGGGCAATGCTGGCTTCATGCGCGAGCAGGTCTGCAAGTACATGTGCCCGTACGCGCGCTTTCAGAGCGTGATGGTCGATCGCGACACGCTCATCGTGACCTACGACAAAATTCGCGGCGAGCCGCGCGGGGCGCGTTCCAAGAAGGTCGACTACAAAGCCAAGGGGTTGGGCGAATGCGTGGATTGCAGCATTTGTGTCCAGGTCTGCCCCACCGGTATCGATATCCGCCAGGGATTGCAATACATGTGCATCGGCTGCGGCGCCTGTGTCGATGCCTGTAACGCCGTGATGGAAAAGCTCGAATATCCACCCGACCTGATCCGGTACACCTCCGAGCGCGGCATGCTCGAGGGCCTGGACAAGAGCGCTATCCGCAAGCACCTGCTTCGCCCCCGCGTGCTGATCTACTCCACGCTGATGTTGGTGATCATCTCGGTATTCACCTTTTCGCTCTTCAACCGGACGACGCTGCGCGTCGACGTCATCCGCGATCGCGGCATGCTTGGGCGCGAGGTCGCCGGCGGCCAGATCGAAAACGTCTACAAGATGCAGATCATCAATTCATCCGAAAACGCGCTAGTGTTATCCCTGACGGCGGAGGGTATCCCTGGCATTCAGGTTAACGTGGCTGATCCGCTTTCGTCGCAGGTCGGGCAGTCCGCCAAGCCTCAGGATGCCTCGCACATCGAGGTTCCGTCGGCAACCAACCGGATGATTGCGGTGGTCGTACGGGTTCCGGGAGGGGCGACTGCGCCTGGCTCTTATCCGATCAAATTTGTGGCAAGATCGCGCACATCGGACGGAAGCACGCAGCCTGAAGTGCTCGAAAAATCCAGTTTCATTTATCCGAGATGAGGAGATGTGATGTCAAACCCGACAGATTCAGGACCCTGGTGGCGTGAGCCGTGGCCATGGATACTGATGGCAGGTCCGTTCCTCGCGATTGTCGGTTGCATCATCACGATGACGCTGGCCTTCCGCAACTTTTCGGATCAGCCGATTAACGATGGCGCAGTCAAGCGCGGTCTGGTGATTGAGAAGCCTGTCAAGTCTCCGACCTCTGAGTCGCGTTGAGCGTGGGGCGTCCATGAAATGGCGTTCGCTGATGTGGATTCTGTGGCCATCCTTCCTGATGGCCGGCGTGGGCAGTGCGTTCGTTTTTGCGCTGATCGACCCGCTTGACGTGGCTGTTTTTGGTTACATTCACCTTGAACGCGACGTGCTTTACGCGGCGGGTTTCTTCTTCTTCTGGTTCATCGGTTCGATGTCCAGTCTGTTGTCGTTGTATATCTTCCCCAAGCCAGGCGAGGCGGAAGAGCACGACATCGGGTTCTAGTTCTTTCCGTTTTCTTTCTTTTGGCCGCCCCGCCTCTTCGGCGGGCGCCGGTGTGTGCCTTGCGCAGCCGGGAGAGCGGTCCGGGCTGGACGCCCGGACTGTCCCTTCGTCATCCTTGTACAGGCGGCCGGCCCCCTAAACTCGCCCCTTAAGGGGCTCAGACAGGGGGGCCTCTTTTCCGCCTGTCCGGCGTCTTCCTCGGCGCTCTTACGGCTGCGCAAGGCACACACCGGCGCCCGCCGAAGAGACGGGGCTCACGGTGTCGAGGTTTGACGCAGACCGGAATCGTTGCGCTGGCGATTGATGCAGGAGGTTCCATCCTTAATTGATCGTGGGCGTCTGATTCAGGATGCCCCCGCCTAATTAAGTGTGATCCCCGCATCCTTGACGATCTTGCCGAAACGCTCGATTTCGCTGTCGAGGTATTTTTTGTACTCGGCCGGTGTTGCGCCCAGCGGTTGTGCCCCCTGATCCTCGAGTTGCTTGAGCACCGTGGGGTTCTTGAGTGCCTTGAGCACCTCGTCATTGAATTTCTGGACGATCTTGGGATCAGTCCCCCTGGGCAGCACGATCCCCTGCCAGGCGCCCATTTCAAAGCCGGGGAGCACCGTTTCAGCCACTGTCGGCACGTCTGGCAGCAAAGGGCTGCGCTGCGCACTCGTCACGGCCAGCGCCTTGACGCGTTTGTCCCGGATGAAGGGCATGGTGTCGTTTATGGTGTTGGTGTCGTATTGAACCTGGCCGCCGACGAGATCTGTCATGGCGGGGGCGCTGCCGCGGTACGGGACATGGACAGCGTCAATGCCGGTGGCCTGATTCAGCAGAAAGGCCCCCAGGTGGGTGACGTTGCCGTTGCCCGACGAGGCGTAGGAAAGCTTGCCGGGATTCTTCTTCGCGTAGGCGACGAATTCGGCAATCGTGTCGACCGGCAACTTGTTATTGACGACCAG
>CAITPF010000413.1 GCA_903894155.1 uncultured beta proteobacterium
CAGATATGGTCAAGCTGACTGCCGGCTTCCTGGAGAAGCATGTTGATGTTGAACATGGCCTGCTCGGCCTGGCCCGCCGCATCGCCGATGCAGACGCTTTCCGACGTATCCAGGTTTTGACCGATTTGCCCGCGCAAAAATACCATCGTGCCGCGGGCGACAACCGCCTGGCACAAATCGTTATCGAGCTTTTGCTCGGGATACGTTATTTTGGTGTTGAATTTTCGAATACGAGTATGTGCCATGACGATTTCCTTTCTAACGTTTGGTCTGGCCTGTTCTTGCCAAGCAAGAAGCATGCCGCCACTTGAAACCCGGGGCGCGAACTACTTGTCGAAATAGCCGGCCTTGATGCTTGCCCCGATCAGATTCACGATCAGCCGGCCTGCGGTGACGCAGGTCAGTTTGGTCGCGGTGTCCTTCGACGGCTGTATTTCCACGATATCCATGCCAACCACGCGGCCCTTTTTCACCAGCCCGTGTATCAGGCTGCGCGCCTGTAGAAAATCCATACCACCAGGCGCCGGCCCATCGACCGCGGGCATGACGGTCGGATCCATGCCATCGGCATCGATCGAAAGGTAGTAGTTGCCACCATCGGGGATGCGGTCAAGCACCGCCTTGATGCCAATTTCATGCATTTCATACGCTGAAATAAGCGTCGCGCCGTAGTCGATCGCCGCCTGGTAATCAGCAGGCCTGCCGCTACCTTGCGCTCGTAACCCGATCTGCACAATGTTTTTGATAAACGGAAGCTCCGACGCGCGCCGGATCGGGCTTGAAAGGCCGTCGCGTACGCCGTTGACTTCGTCACGCCAATCGAGATGCGCATCGACATGCACCAGGGTGATGGGGCCGACCTCGTCAAAGCCGCGCAAAATCGGGTTGGTAATTCCGTGGTCGCCTCCGAGGACGATCGGCATTGCGCCGCCGCGCAAAATCTGTCGAATGGCGATTTCAGCCCGACGCTGGTGATCGCCCGGGATCGCCAGATCAGGCAGCACATCGCCGCAATCGACGAAGCGAATGTCGGATCTTCCCTGCAACAGTGGCCCGCCAATATCGAAATCGTAGTGTTCCGGCGCCCGGACCATGCGATCGGTTACATCGCGAATGGCTTGCGGTGCGTTTGTCTGGTCATTGGTATAGCTTCTGGGCCCGTAGGCAGAGCCGAACGGCATTCCCAGGATCGCGATGTCCGCCTTGAAATTCTCAAGGTCCGTGACAAGCTCCGAGTACAGCAGGGTCCTATGGTTCGCGCGCGGTGGGACAGTCAGTTGTTCCATTGCTTCCGATGATGCCAAAAAAGGGGGGGAGGCCACTGAGAGCGTGGTGTCAATTCAATGTAGCGATGGAGACTTAATCCAGAAAATGATATTTTCATGGGGATAGTCTTGAAAAATGAAACCTTTTGGGGTCGCGCCACATGAAAAAGATCGATTTTGACGAACGCGACCTGCGTTCTTTGCGTGTCTTTTGTGGCGTTGCGCAAGCCGGTGGTTTTGCCGCGGCCGAGAAGGATCTATTCCTCTCCAAGGCTTCGATCAGCCGACACATCCGCGAAGTTGAAGAACGCCTGGGCGTGAGGCTTTGCGAGCGAGGTCCCTCCGGGTTCAAGCTCACGCCCGAGGGGGAAGTCGCGGTCAAGCTCGCCAGCAGCGCCTTGCGATCCCTTGAACGGATTCGGCCCGAGATTGACGCAGTCCATGGCGTGCTTTCGGGTTGCCTTTCCATTGGCATCGGGGAGCATACGATTCTGCATCCAGAATCCAGATTTCCGGAGGCGCTGGCGAGAATGCACGATCTTGCGCCCAACGTCACGCCCGAGATCTCGGTCATGACCTTCACCGAACTGAATCAGGCGCTGCGGGAAAATCGGGTTGATATCGCCATTCGCGGCAAATACGCCGATGACGGCGAGTTCACCTATCTGCCGCTCTTTCTGGAAACGCACCGGGTCTATGCGTCGAAGCGGGTGCCAAAACGCGTGCGCAAGACACTGCCGCTTGTCATGCGGTCACATCCTTACGTCCTGCAAGCACTGGAGAGCGGCGAATATATCCGTGGCCCCGAGGCAGGCGGACTCGAGGCGATCGGCGTGCTGATTGCCACCAAGCTTTACCAGGGCATCCTTCCGACGTACTACGGTGAGCTTCTGACGAAGCGCTATTCGCTGGAGCTTCAGGCGCAAGGCCCTTCCTACAGTCATGCGATTTGCGCTGTGACTGAATCAATCCGCCCCATTTCGCATCGGGGCAAGCTGTTCCTGAATATCCTGAAGGAGCTCCATTCAACCGCGGATTTGCGTTAGACGGAGATGGATTTTGGCCGCGTTGCGGGTTTTACGACGCGGCACAAAACCGGATCAGGCACCGAGGATGAAGCGGGTATCCGCGTGCGATTGCCTACTTTGTCAGTACCCGTACTTCAATTTTGG
>CAITPF010000414.1 GCA_903894155.1 uncultured beta proteobacterium
CGACACAACGGTAGGGATTTCGTTCCAGTGGTATGGAATGAATTACTGCCATCCCGTTCCCTGTTGTCGCAATACCAGACCCGGCATTTACGGATGGGCTCCATCCGGCTAACGCAGGCGCATCTGCATCTGTCTGATTCATATACAAACATTTTTTTGATTCTCATGCACAGCTCTCTTGGCACGATAGTTGCATTACCTGATGTAACGAAGCAGTGGCCCCGAACTTCGTAAGACATGTTGACTCATGTTCAGGGGGCTGATCTACCAGGAGAACTAAAATGGCAAAAGTCCAGCAATCCACAGACTCCTCAAGTCTGGCAGAAGTGGTTGACCGCATCCTTGACAAAGGCATCGTGATTGACGCCTGGGTCAAAGTCTCTTTGGTTGGCATTGAGTTGCTGTCCATTGAAGCTCGGGTCGTGATCGCATCGGTCGAAACCTACCTGAAGTATGCCGAGGCTATTGGATTGACAGCAAGCGCTGCTGCACCAGCCTAAGGGTCCCGCTTTGCCGTTCTCCCCTGACGGGCGGGTCTTCTCGACTCTGCCCCAATCGGGGAGCTAATCATTCAACGTCTGGCAGAAACATTGTCCATCACGTCCGCCATCAAAGGCACGGCATTTGAAGAATAGTGATGTACACGAAGACTACGAGCGAATCACTGAGCGAAACGGACCGTTTGGGCGAAATGACGCCAGCGGAGTTGGACAAATTCCGCAAAATTGGATCTTTGCTTCAAAGTAAGCGGGAGTCGTTCCTTTTGAGTGTCGCAGCCGTAGCATTCCAGATGTTGACGCTAAACGAGAAGGTCATTGCTCTGGAGCGGTCCGACAAGGAGGCATTTGTCGACGACCAGGCTTACGTAAGCGCGTTGATACGCTATTGCGACTACTTGAACGTCTCGAGTGGTACTTCACTCGCCGCAGAGCGGCAACACCGCCAGACGTCCGGTTCGAGCGGTTCATCGTCAGCGTTGGCATGGGACTTTCGCATAGACAGCAAAGCCGATTCGTCGGAGCGTCGCCGAACATTGCCATGGAACTTCGAGGTATCGAAGTAAAGTGAGTTATCGCGGAGGTGTCGTGTAAAACGACATCAGCGCGGACTGGTTCCGTCAAGCACAGCACATCAGGCAAGGATCAGGTCGACCGACCATGAATCAGGCTATGAGCTGACAGTTGCAGGTAGCGGTGCGGGCACCAATAATCAGTTGAGCGCAAGTGCGGACCTCACCCGTTACCCGGTTGCCGTCCTTCCCTTTCCCACGTGAAGGGCTCGAAATCGGCGGTGCCCTCTGCGGTCTTCCAGTGCGGCTTGCGGATCGCGTAAATCACCAGCGGCACAATCACGAACAGCGCGTTGCCACCGATCAGGATCGCGACATAAGCGCGCGGGCTTCCCACGGTGATTTGAGCGGGCGGCACGAAGCTGAGCACGAATGCGATCACAGATCCCACAAGTCCCACGCCACCAAAGATCCACATCCCCGCACGGCCAAACGGAACTTTGTAGGGGCGCGGCGTGTTTGGCTGGCTATAACGAAGGACTATCGCCGCAGCGAACATCAGCATGTACATGATGAGGTAAAGCGTCACCGTCAACTGGGTGAGTATCTGATAGGCCGCCTGTACCGACGGCAGAACCACGAACATGATCGCCAGCAACGTCACGATCACCCCCTGCAATAGCAGGATGTTGGTGGCCATCCCGTTTTTGTTCATCTTCTGGTAGAACGGGGGCAGATAGCCGGCACGGCCAACGATGGCCAGCCCCGCCGTGGGGCCTGCCACCCACACCGTTACGCCACCGAGTACGCCAAAGGCCAGAGCGATTGCCATGAGCGGTGCCACCCACGACAGGTCGAAGGCGCGCAGCAGGTCGTTATAGCTCACCAGCAGGCTTTGGGTCAGGTTGATTTGGTGCACAGGGATCACCAAACCCACGGCGAGTGTGCCCAGCACAAAGATCGCCACGGTGATGACAGACGATAGTGCGATTGCAAGCGGATAGTTGCGCGTTGGATTGTCGATCTCCTTGACGTGAATCGCGTTCATCTCCATTCCCGCGTAGCCCAGGAAGATGCCTGCGGCAAGCACCAGGTTGTTGAAGTTGGTGAAGTCCGGGATCAGCGCGTGCCAGGCAAACTGGATCTGCAAGGGCTTGCCACTGGCCATGTAGATGATTCCCAGGACGACCAGGATGGCCGCTGGAATGATGGTGCCAATCACGCCGCCCCATTTCGTGAGCCTGGCGGCAGACTTCATCCCGCCCAACGTGGTCAGCGTCGCTACCCAGAACACCAGCAGCACCAGTACGATGGTGTAGGTGCTGTTGGATGCGAGTGCCTGGTCCCACGTCTGGTTGGGCCCGACGAAGGCGAGCGATACGGCCGCAAATGTCAGTGCGGTCGGGAACCAGATGGCCGACTCCACCCAAAGCAGGAAGATTGCCACGAACCCCCAGCGCGGGCCGAAGGCCTCACCCACCCATCGAAAGACGCCGCCTTTTTGAGGCCACGCCGTGGCGAGTTCGGCCGCCACGATCGACACCGGGATCAGGAAAAAGACTGCGGCAAAGAGGTAATAGAAGACTGAGGTCAGCCCGTAGGTCGCCTCGGCGGGGAGCCCGCGCAAGCTGACCACTGCCGTCACGTTCATGATGGCGAGTGCGCCAACGCCCAGGGTGGCGGCACGCGCTACCGGGGACTTGCCTGAGTGCGCCGCCAACGCTGAAGTGCCTGCCATGATCGCAACTCCTTCAAAACGGAGGAGGGAAGAGTAAAGACTCTTTCAGACCAGTCCCGCGGCATTTGGTTGTTACACGCCTCGGCTGGTGCAATCGATCACTATATACCTGACGAGCTCCCGGCGTGTCGGCGGCCTTAGCTCAAGGTTGCAGCGACGGCGATGATGGCCGTCGCGACGACCATCATGGCCAGCCACAGCGGCCAGACGAAGCGCAGGTACTGGTTGTAGCCTACCTTGGCGATGGCCAACCCCCCAACGAGCACGACACTGGTTGGCGCAATGGCGAGCGCCAACCCGTGCCCCACGATCCAGGCGGTGATGGTCGTGGCACGACTGACCTGCGCGAAATCAGCCAGCGGTGCCAGCAGTGGCATTGCCAATGCCCCGTGCCCCGAACTGGAGGGAATCAGCGCCCCCAGCGGTATATTCACCAGTACCGTCAGGAAAGTGAAAACAGCCGCCGATGCACCACTGACCATTCTTTCCATGGAAAAGAGCACCGTATCCATGGTCTGCGTGTTGGTCATGATTGCCGCCACCCCGCCCGCCAGCAGCACGACCATGGCAGGCCCCATCATGTCTGACGCGCCCGCAGCGATCAGGCGCACGGTTTCCTTCTCGCCATTGCCCGCGATGACGCCGACCAGCACCGAGGCCAGGATGAACAACATCGCCAATTGCGGAAACCACCAATTGAGTTCAAACCAGAGCGGCGTAACGCCCGCAACTTTGTGTGTTGCGTAATCGTCAGCGGGGCCGGCGTGGCCGCCGAGCACGCTAGACCAGGGAATGACAGAGAAGATCATCAACCCGAAGGCAAGGGCCGTAATCGCCAGTACCCACTTTTGCGTGGTCGTCAGTATTTCCCGCTGCCTGGGCGTGCCTTGATCGGGCGCCGTGACGTTCGTCACGCCATCGTCATCCCATCCGACCAGCGACGCGCCAGGGTCCCGACGGATGGCGGCGGCATAGCGCAGCACCCAACCGACCGCCATTGCGGTCAACACTAGCCAGAGAATGGCACGTAACAAGATGCCTTCACCGATCGAGACACCCGCCTCGCCAACCGCGACACCGATGGAAAATGGGTTCACCGTACTCCCCATCACACCAACCAGCGCACCAAGGATAATCATCGCCGCAGTCACCAGGCGGTCGTACCCGAGCGCCGCCATCAGCGGCAGGAAGAGCGCGTAGAAGCCGAGCGTCTCCACCGAGAAGCCCATCGTCGAGCCAAGCAGCGAAAAAAGTACCATCACCGATGCAATCAACAACCAGCCTTTGTCGCGCAAACGGTAAGCCAGCGCCGCGACGGCGACTTCCAGGCTGCGCGTGGCAAAGCTGACCGAGATGAAGGAGCCGATCGACATAATGAAAACAATAATGCCGATCTGGCCGAAGATGCGTCCCACGACCGTGGTATCGATGGTCTCGGTGTGGATGCTGCGCAGACCGTAGATACCGTTAATCGGTGCCAGCACCAATTGCTGGATCGTCTCACCGAGGCTCAGTGGCGATGCCGTCTGCTCGTACGTGCCAGGAATCGGCGAGCCATTGGCATCGGACAGATAGCGGCCAGATGGAATGAACAACGCGGCGACCCAGACCAACACGACCACGATCGCCAGCGTGGTCACGGCGCCCGGGAACTTGAAGCCGCGCCCTGGTGCACCGCCCTCGCTGTCTTTAACGCTCAAACTCATGATTTCGTCCGACCTTCACCATCGCGACCGCCGGCAGCCATCAGGCCACCGGCGACAAATCAAAAATCAACCGGGTCACGGATGATCGGGCAGGTCATGCAGTGACCACCGCCTCGCCCACGCCCGAGTTCAGCGCCAACGATGGTGATCACCTCGATGCCCGCTTTGCGCAGCAGCGTGTTGGTGTAGGTATTACGGTCATAGGCGTAAACCACGCCCGGCGAGGCGCACACGAGGTTCGCGCCGCTGTCCCATTGCGTACGCTCACGCTGGTAATCGCTGCCGCCCGCTTCGATGACACGCAGTTTCTTCAAGCCCAGGGCCTGTGCCACGACGTCGACAAAGGGCTTCCTCTCGGCGTGCAGCTCCACGCCGCTCGGATGGTTGCTCGGGCGATACGAGAAGGTGGTGGTCTGGTTCATGAAGTCTGGCGCGAGCAGCACGCAGTCGCGGTCGGCGAAGGTGAACACGGTGTCCAGGTGCATCGCCGCGCGGATCTTCGGCATCGCCGCGACGATGACACGCTCGGCGGCCCCCTTCCTGAACAGCGTGGCGGCGAGCTGGCTGATCGCCTGGCGCGAGGTGCGCTCGCTCATGCCGATCAGCACGTTGCCCTTGCCAATCGGCATGACGTCGCCACCTTCGAGCGTCGCCAGGCCGTGATCCTGGGTCGGGTCACCCCACCAGACATTGACCTTGCCGGCAAAGTCCGGATGGA
>CAITPF010000415.1 GCA_903894155.1 uncultured beta proteobacterium
CCTCGCGGGTGGTGTCACCTGCGGAAAGCCGGGCGTTGAGTTGCGCAATGGTTTCGGTAATGTGCGTCATGGTGGAATCAGTCGTGTGTCAGGTGGTCGGGGTTTGAGTTGAAAGCGGCGCGTTTCGCGTCGCCACGGAAATTCAGGCGATCACAGGCAGGGTTCGCACCGCATAACGGTGCACGATGCTGCGGCCCGTTCGCGGATCGCGGATTTCGAGCTCCATCTGGCTGGCAGCGCGAATGCCTTCGCCCGCCGCATTCTTGATCGCGCCCAGCGTTCCGCAGGAAACGAAACTGCCCTCGTCAATGACAGCGCCCGGGTAGCAACCGTTGCGCAACGACGCAAGCGGTCTGATCGACGCGAATGTTCCGCGCTGGTAATCGACCCAGCGCCCATCTTCCAGGATGCGGGAAGCGAGCTGGAGCTCATCCTGATAGGCCGAAACATCCGACCAGCGCCACGCCTGCGTTGCAACGGGCTTGGGGCACATCTGCTTGGAGACAGCCACCGAATAGGTCTCGACCTTGCGGTCGGTGTGGTCCGAGCCGACCGTCAGCCACCACTCGCCGCCCGCGAAAAACAGCACCGGCTCGGCTTCGCCCGAACTGGCATCGCCCAGCGCCTCGATCGTCGCCTCTTGCGTCAGCAAGAGGGCGCTGGCCCGGTAATACAGGGGAACGGTCGAGGGGGCCGGCACGCCGACGGCTTCAAGCTCATGGATATGGTGCGCGATCGCCGCAGCGTCACGACCTGTCCAGCCGGCGATGACAAGCCGCGAAGCGCAGAGGCTCATGGGCTGTATCGAGCCGGAACCGTCGGGCGACACGCAATGGCAGGAAAACTTCAGGAGTTCGCTCATCGGGGATTCTGCCAGGAAAACACGCTTTCACGCATCGGGGATCCTGCTAGTAAAGCACGGAGGGAAGCCAGAGCGCGATCGACGGAAAGAGCATGAGGATCCCGATGGCAAGCATATAAACAAACATAAAGGGCATCACGCCCGCGAACACATCCGTAATCGGCCCGGGCTGGCGGCGCATACCCTGCAATACGTAGAGCACGGTACCGTCCGGCGGGCTGATCATCGCGATCTCGACCAGCATAGTAATGACCACGCCGAACCAGATGGGGTCGTAGCCAAGCGCCTTGACCACCGGGAACAGCAGCGGGATGGTGGTGATTACCATCGACAGGCCTTCCATGAAGGTGCCAAGCGCAAGGTAGAAGCCGATGATGACCAGCATGATGGCCCATCCTGGCAAGGGCAGCCCGGTCAGGAACTTCGCCAGCATCTGCGGTACGCCGATCGATGAAAGCACGTAATTCAGGAAATAAGCGCCGAACAGGATCAGCGCGATCATCGATGTCGTTCGAGCCGTCGCATGCATGGATTCGACCACCATCCGCCAGTTCAGCTTGCGATCGATGAGCGAAAGCGCGAGGCTACCCGCCACGCCGAGCGCCGCGGATTCGGTCGGGGTGGCAACGCCTGCGTATATCGTCCCGAGCACCAGGCCAATCAGCAGTGCGGTCGGGAGAAGATCCGACAGGCTCGCCACCTTGTCGCGCCAGGTCACCGGGGCGCCGGTCGATTCGGCGCGCAGGTTCAGGCGAAAGCTGTACCAGAGGATCACCAGGATAAACAGCACGACGACCAGGATGCTTGGCCCGATCGCGGCGATGTAGAGCGCCCCGACCGACGTCTCAGTGATGAGCCCGTAGATGATGAAGGTAATTCCGGGCGGAATGAGGTTGCCCAGTGCACCGCCGGCGGCGAGCGACCCGAGCACCAGGCGCGGCGGGTAGTGGCTCTTTTCAAAATAGGGCAGCGCGACTGAGCCCATGGTCGCCGCGGTCGCCACGCTCGAACCGGCAACCGCCGAAAAGACCCCGCAGGCAAGGATATTGGTGTGTAACAGGCCGCCCGGCAAACGTCCCATCCAGACGTTCAGGGCACGGTACAGCCGCTCCGACAACCCGGCGCGCAGCATGATCTCGCCCATCAGCAGGAACAGGGGCACCGACACCAGCACAAAATTGGTCGATGGTCCCCAGACCATCTCGCCGATAAAGTTCCAGAAAGGACGGTCGGACAAGCCGAAACCGGCCAGCAGGGCGAGCGACGACAGTGCGGCGCCGACGTAGATGCCGCCGGCAAAAAATCCGACGAAGGCCACGAGCACCGCGACCAGAGCCCACCACGAAACAGCGCCGGCGCTGGCCGCCGCGACCGACGAGCCCCCCAGCAGCGTTGCGCCGCCGATGACCATGGCCATGACGACGATGAAGACGATCGCGATCATCGGGCGGGCCCCTGCCCGTCGCCAGGCAGGTGCATGGTGGCCTGCGCTTCGGCCACCGCCTCCAGCGTCTCGGCAGCTTCATCCACATACGTGCGGGCCATCAGCGCACGATCCATTTCGTCGTACTGACCGAGCGCGAGTTGCCGCACGGCACGCAGCGCGAGCGCCAGCGCGGCGAGCAGCAAGAGCGCGAACCCGGCGGCCCAAAGCCCCTGAGGAATCACGAGCGGCGTGCGCAGGGTCGATAGATCCGTCGCATCGAATGAGAAGGAATCCCGCGCAAGCGACACCGCGCCCCACGTGTAGAAGCCTGTCGAGACGATCAGCGCAACGAGGGAGGCCAGGTGCAGCCATACCCTGACGCGCAGCGGCATCTTCTGCACGAGCACGTCGATGCGCACATGGCCGCGCTCAAAAAGCGTGCCCGCCAGGCCCCAGGTCATCCCGACCGCCATCATGTAGCCAGTCAGTTCGATCGTAGCCTCGGATGAGAAGCCCAGCAGGTGTCGTGCCGCAATGTCAAAACAGATCAGCAGCGTGATCAGCAGATAGCACAGGCCCGCGACAAACATCGCGCGCCTGCCCACCCACTGAAGCGCTGCATACATGCCTACTTTCCTGCCGTGTACATCACACCGGTAATGGGCGCGATGACCTCGTTGTAGACGACACCGCAACGATCGCCGCAACGCTTGACCCAGCCCGGCAGCACCGATTCCGACAGGTCCTTCTTGACGACGGCTGCAGCATCGGCCTTCGGGATCACCTCGACCATGGGCTTTTTCACCAGCGTCGCGAGCTTGCAACCCTCGGCACGGCCTACGTTGCAGGCGACGCCGTCGGCAGTCGCTTCCAGCCCGAGCGCCCACTGCGCATCCTGGACCGCCGCGAAGGTTTTCTCGAACTCCGCCCGGATCGCCGGATCCAGTTTGTTCCACCACGCCAGATTCACGAAGTAGCCTGCGGTCGACCACGACAGCGGCATCGTGAACAAATGCGTCGTCACCTCAGGCCACTTGACGCTATTGCCGGAACCCGAACCCGTGATGCCGCAATCGACCGTGCCGCGCTCAAGCGCGGTGTAGACCTCGCCAAATGCAAGCGAAACCGGCTGCCCGCCCAGCGCCTTCACCAGATCCGCTGACGAAGGCCCGTTGGTGCGCACCTTCAGGCCCTTCAGATCGGCGAGCGTCGCGATGGGTTTGCGGCAGAAGAGCATCTGCCCCGAAAACGGGTAGGTCGCCACCAGCTTGATCCCGAGCTTTTCGAGCTCCTTGTTCGCCACCGGCAGCATGGCATCGGCCACCCTGCGGGCCTGCGCAATGTCAGGATTCATTCCGGCAAGATCGACGCCATCGAGCATCGGCACATCGCCCGAGACCGTGGTCAGGGGAGCGGCTGCGATGTCGACCTGGCCGGACCGGACCAAACGCAATACCTCCGGCCCGTTCACGTTGCGCTCCGGCCAGGCAGCCAGGGTCACTTCGACCCGCCCGTTCGTCGCCTTGGCAATGCCATCGCGCAGCAAGGGCACATCGACCGCCGTGTATTGCGGCATATTGGACGTGACCTGTGTGATGGCCTGCACGGCGACTTTCGGGCCGGCCGGCGCGGACTGAGCGCACGCGCCCGAAGACTGGAAAAGGGCAGCGACAGCGACCAGCACGAAAGATGACTTGAGGGATTTCATCGGGGCTCCTGGGGAAGGATCGAATGATCCGTTGGACGTCGGGTTCCGGTGGCACTCAGAAACTCGCCAGCCGGTGGTTGAGCAGATCGGTAATCAGCATCGATCCGGGCGAATGGGTAATGCAGAAGGGCGGCTTCACCGCCATGGCAACAGACTGCGGCGTAACCCCGCAGGCCCAGAATACCGGCAGTTCGTCGTCACGCACCTCGACCGGTTCGCCGAAATCCGGCTTGCCGATCTCCGCGATCCCAATCAGGTGGGGCAATCCGATGTGCACCGGCGCGCCGTGCACGCTCGGAAAGCGCGAGGTGACCTGCACGGCCCGGATTGCATCGGCGGGCTTCATCGGCCGCATGGAGACCACCATCGGGCCGTGAAACGGGCCGGCGGGCTCACACGCGATATTGCTGCGGTACATCGGAACGTTGCTGCCGCATTCGATGTGGCGAAGTGGAACGCCCGCTTCAAGCAGGGCCTGTTCAAACGAGAAGGAGCACCCCAACAGAAAGCTGACGAGATCGTCGCGCCACAGTTCGGCGATATCCGTGGGCTCATCGACCAGCACGCCGTCGCGCCAGACGCGGTAGCGCGGCACGTCGTGACGGATATCGACGTCGCGCCCAAGCGTGGGCAACAACGGATTGCCCGGTTCGGACACCGCAAGCACAGGGCAAGGCTTTGGATTGCGCTGGCAAAACAGCAGGAAATCGGCGGCAAGATCCTGCGGCAAAATCATCAGGTTGCCCTGCACATGGCCCGGCGCGATCCCGGAAGTCTGACCGGCGTACTCGCCACGCCGGATGCGCTGCCTGGCCTCAAAGGCGGGCGTCGAAAGCACCTGCTGCGCCGCCGCAGGCGTGTTGACCGACTTCTGCATCACAACCTCCCGATCGCCTGTTTTTCGTGCCCGCCGACTGTGAATCAGACTCCGCGGAATACCGGCTTGCGCTTTTCCTTCCAGGCCAGCCCGCCTTCCTTGAGATCTTCGGACATCTGCGCGAGCAACTCGTCGCGCTCGAGATCCAGGACGTCGAGATTGCCGTGCGCGATGCGGTTGAGGTGCTTCTTCATGCCCAGCAGCGGAATCGGTGCCATGCCGGCCAGGGTCTGCGCAAGCGCATCGACGCGGGTCATCAACTGCTCGGCGGGGACGATCTCGGTCAGGAAGCCGATATCGAGCATCGTCTGCGCATCAAGCTTTTCAGCCGTCAGGAACATCCGCTTGGCCGCATTCAATCCGAGCCGGCTCACGTAGCGCTCAAGCCCGCCCTGATAATAGTGCAGACCGAGCCGCGCGGCCGGCATAAAGCAATCCACGGTCGGCACGCCGATCCGGAAGTCGCAGGCAATGCACATATCGGTCGCGCCGCCATAGACACCCCCCTGGATTCCGGCAATCGTGACCGGACGGGCTTGCTCCAGGACATCGACAAATTCGCCAAACGACATGTAACGCTCAGTTTTTTCGGCGCCAAACGCATTGATGTCAAAGCCGCTGCAGAAATACTTGCCGGTGCTCAGCACCCGCAGCACCAGGACATCCTTCATCTCGTTGATGGCCTCGATGTGATCGGCAAAAACGCGCAGATCCGACGGGTTCATGCGATTGGCGACATCGGGTCGCGTCAGGGTCACGGTGGCGATGCGGCCGGACACGGTCAGAACTGGCGGTTGATCCATTTTGTTTGTTTTTCCTTGAAATTTCGCTTGCTGGCCCACAGAGCATATCGCGATTCTGCCCAGTCCTCACGAGGTTGGCCTTGATCGGGATCGTTTGTTGCGCCGTTCTCGCGAAAGTCTTACATTTTGGGCGCCTGCTTCACAAAATGGCCGGGACAGCCGGCCGATCGAGAGACTCCCCATGTTACATAACTTGACCCGTGGCGCCCGGCGAGCCCTGCTTGCCGCGCTCGTCCCCTTCTGTTGTCTGGCCCCCGGTCTGGCAGCTTCGCAAGGCGCATTCCCGACCAAGGCGATCCGGCTCGTCGTGCCCTTCGCCCCGGGTGGCGTGGCCGACACCAGTGCCCGACTGATCGCCGAACAACTGACCAAGCGACTGAACCAGCAAGTCTATGTCGAGAACAAGGCTGGCGCGTCCGGCAACATCGGCAGCGGCTTCGTTGCAAATGCCGAGCCCGACGGCTACACGCTGCTGCTCGGGTTCGACGGTACGCTGGCAATCAATCCGCATATCTTCGAGAAGATTCCGTTTGATTCCGTCAAGGATTTTGCGCCCGTGGGCAAGATCGGGGATGCGGCCCTCATCCTCGTGGCCAATCCGGAGCTGCCGGCAAAGACGCTGCAGCAAGTGCTTGAGCTTTCCAGACAGCGTGAAGGCGGGCTGGGCTATGGCTCGTCGGGTGTGGGCGGCACGCCGCACATCGGCGGGGAGCTGATCAACCAGTCGACCGGGTCGAAGCTGATGCACATTCCCTACAAGGGCGGTGGCCAGGCGCTGATCGACGTACAGGGCGGCGCCATCCCTCTGGTTTTTACGGCGGTGGCCGGCGCGTATCCCTTCGTCAAATCGGGGCGAGTCGTCGCAATCGGCGTGGCGAGCGCCAAGCGCGTGGAGTCGCTGCCCGACGTGCCGACGTTCATCGAGGGCGGCCTGCCCGATTTCGTCCTCTACTCCTGGGTCGGCATCCTTGCCCCCGCGAAGACACCCAAGCCCGTCATCGATGTGCTGAACCAGGCACTGAATGCGGCGCTGGTGGACCCTGACGTCGTGGCGCGGCTGGACAAACTTGGCATCACGGCAACGCCCGGCACGCCGGCGCAATATGCGGAGCAAATCAAGCGGGATCTTGATCGCTATGGCCCGGTCGTCAAGGCCGCCCGCATCAAGCTCGACGAGTAGGTCTGCCGCAGTCCTGCCCAAAGGGATAAAATGATCCGTGCGGCTCGATGGTGGGCCCCGTTTTCCGGCTCGATGGTGAGCCCCGTTTTCTTCAGGAACCGAACATGAAATCATCACGTCGTCAGTTCATCATTTACTCCGCCGCCGGTGCGGCCAGCCTTGCAATTGGCGGCCAGGCCAACGCCCAGGTTGCGCTGACCGAAGCCGATCCGCAAGCCGCTGCACTGGGCTACAAGGCCGATGGCGCCACGGTCGACAAGGCCAAGTTCGCCAAGTACCAGGCTGACCAGAACTGCGCCAACTGCACGCTGTACGCCTCGAAGTCGGCCGACGCGGGCGCCTGTACTATCTTTGGCGGCAAGATGGTCTCGGCCAAGGGCTGGTGCAACGCCTGGGTCAAGAAGGCCTGATCGTGATTTGTCGCATGGTCGCGATCCTCACGTCCATGCTTCTCTGACCGGGTCGCCGCGCCAGACGGCGTTGCGTTCCGGGGGCAAGAAAAAAGCCGTTGCGACTGCAACGGCTTTTTCTTGTGCGCCGCCCGGGGCGCACCAGCGAAGCTTGCGCTTACTGGGGAACGACGCGCGCTTCGGTACCGCCACCTTCGATATAGACGGTCTGGCCGACGCGCAACGGGCTGGTCGGCTGGGTGATGGACACCAGCACGCCATTGCTCGTGCGAACAAAGATCTGCTGCGCGGCGATTGGCTTGTCGAAATGCTTCTCGAGCATATTGCCTCCGACTGCGCCGCCAATCGCACCGAGGGTCATTGCAACGGCCTTGCCGGTGCCAGCGCCGATCAGCGAGCCAATGCCCAGACCACCCAGGCCGCCGAGCACTGCGCCCACGCCAGTATCCGAGTCACTCTTGATGGTCGTTTCGGTAATCTGTTCGATGACGCCCTTGCGAATTTCCATCGGCGCGGCAGGGCCGGCGGGAGCGCATGCAGAGAGCGAAACCACCACCGTCAGCAATGCAAACAGGGCGGAGAATTTCTTGATCATGGGGTAGAATCCTAGGAGTAAAGTTAAAGTAAAAATGTAATCATATTGATCGTCATCAAAGGTAGCATAACTTTATACTTTGCAATACTTTTCCAAGCCTGTTTTGAACCTTCAGGGCGTACCCCAGGAGCAATCGATGAAAAAGATAATTGCGGTAACCTGCCTGGCTCTGGCCAGCGCTTCAACCGCCATGGCACAACAGCCGCCAAAGGCCTCGACGACCACGGCGCAATACGTTGCAATGTGCCAACAGCGCACCGATCTGGCGGCGCAGAATTTCTGCCATGGGTTCGGCCAGGGCGTGTTTGAAACCTACCTGGTCTCGCGTCATCCCCAGAAAGCCCCCCCGTTCGTCTGCGCCGAGGCCAGTGGTTTGACGCGCCAGGATCACATTGACGCCTTCATCAAGTGGACCACCGCGAACGAAAAGTACAACCAGATGTCGGCCGCAGACACGATCCTGCGCTACCTCGGCGAAACCTATCCGTGCAGAAAGGGTTAAGCGTTCACACGCCGACCCCCTAGCCGAATGAATTCAGGAACATCAGGAGTCTCACGATGAAAAAAGCATTGATGATTTTGCCGCTCTGCGCAGCGCTGACCCTATCCGCCGGTTGCTCCAACATGACCGGATCCCAGCAGTCGACACTTTCGGGCGGTGCGATCGGCGCTGCCGCCGGTGCAGGCATCACGGCGATTGCCGGTGGCAACCCGATCTGGGGCGCTGTCGGTGGCGCGGCGGTCGGCGCGCTCGGCGGCTACCTGTACGACAAGAACAAAACCAGCAACTAATGACTCAGGTCGCTAGGCCCCGCGCTTAGGCGCGGGGCGGTTTTTCCAGCGACGGTGCACCCACCACCACTGCTCAGGGTGGAGCACGATCGCCAGTTCAAGCGCTGCGTTGTAGGCCCGTGTGTTGCGGGATATCTCCGCGCCCACATCCTCATCCACGATCGGCTCCAGTGCGGGCCAGAACTTGAGCACGTGTGTGCCATCGGGCTCGCGCCATGACGCCGCCGGCATAACAGGCGCCCCCGTGGCGAGCGCGATCAACGCCATGCTCTTGTAGGTACCCGCCGCCTGGCCGAAGAACTCGACCTCAATGCCTTCCGGGCGGCGCGCGTACTGGTCGAAGGGGAAGACGATCGCATCGCCCTTCTCGATCGTTGCGACGATTTCCTCCAATGACCCCCGGCGCCCGACAACGCCAAAGCCGGCCTTGTTAAAGCGCCGTGTCAGCAGATCGCTGAGCCACTTGGGCTTGATCGGCCTGCGCAGGAAATGGATCCGGCCCTTGACCTGCGGAAAGTGCTCGATCCCCGCAACGGTAGATACCTCGAAATTCCCGAAATGCCCCGTCAGGATCAGGACTCCCCGGCCGGCGTGAAACGCCTCGGTTAATTCAGGAACGCCCTCGACGCGCACCATCTCGCGCTTGCGGCGCTCTGATAAAAACCGGAACGCAATGAGCTCGCGCAGCAGCGACAACAGGTGGCCGTAGTGCGCCTGAGCAAGACGCACGATCTGATCTTCGGAAACGTTGCCGCCATAGACGCGCCTGAGGTTTTCCAGGATCACGCGGCGACGGTAAGGAAGCCACCGGTAAATGAGCCGGCCTCCCCAGGTCGTCGCGACGACGCACGGCACCTTGAGGGCCACTGCGGTGGCGGAAGTCGCCGAATGGCTGAGCGATACCTTGATTGACTCGACCAGGTGCCGCCCGAGGACGACCTGCGCAGCGGGAGTCGACACAATGTGCGGTGCGCCGTAGGCATCGCGCACGACGGAAAAATCCATCGCCGTGATGATGTTGAGCGCCGTCTCACGCGGAAAAAGCTTCAGGCAGGCTTCCTTGGCTGCGAAGCGCGCAGCGAGGCTTGCTGCGCGGCCTGGCCCGTCGCCCGCGTCGTTGATTTCCTGCGCCGAAAAAAGCTTGCCGAGGTCGCCAGGCAGCGCGTCGATCAGCCGCTCGATGCGCCCGATGTCGACGGTATCGACCGCGCAGCCGTCTGGAAGTGAATCGGCCACGGCCACGCCGTCACCGGCTCAGGCAACCGCGCGCAGCAGCAGCGCGGCGTTGGTGCCCGCGAAACCGCGACACAGCACCAGGACGACGTTTGCGCGCGACGCCCGGGTATCGGCAGAGACGTTCAGACCGGCGCAGGCAGGTGCGATTTCGCCGAGTGTCGCGATCCCCGGCACGACGCCACGGCGCACGGATTCGAAACCGAGGGCTGCATCCAGCATGCCGGATGCCGCAAACGGATGACCGACCGCCCATTTGAACGCGGTGACCGGCGGCATCTTGTCGCCAAATATGGTCTTGAGCGCCCGGGCTTCCGAGGCATCCGATTGCTCGGTGCCGTTCCCGTGCGCGACCACCATGCCGACATCATCAGCCGCCAGGCCGGCATCATCGAGCGCCGCGCGAATGGCGCGCACAAGGCCATCGCCGTCATCGCGGATCGCAAAAATGCCTTCGCCTTCGGAGGCGTCGCCGCCTCCGAGATACTCGCCCAGGATCGTCGCGCCGCGCTCTCGGGCGGAAGCTTCGGTTTCCAGGACAAACGACCCCGCGCCTTCGCCAAGGATGCAGCCATTGTGGCGCGCATCGAACGGGCGCAGAACGTCGCGACCCAGCAGCCCGACGCGATCGAGATAGTGCATCGTCTGCGGCTCGATGGGCGCATCGTGCCCTATCGCGACCATGCGATCAGCCTGGCCTTCACGCAGCGCCCAGGCGCTTTCGATCATGGCCAGGATGCCGCTCGTGGTGTGGTTTGTGATGCAGCCGTTCGTACCCTTGAGCTGGTGGCGAATGCTGACATGGCAAAGCACGTTGTTCGGCAGCGAACGCAGCAGCCACATGGGATTGACCATGTTGGGCAACTCGCTGCCAAAGGCGTTGAGGCTATCGCCTGTCTCGGCCATGAGCGGGAAGAAGTCATAGTTGACCTCGAACGCACCGCCTCCCGAGCCGACAATGCACCCGGTCTGGTCAGAGTAGATAGCGCCCTGCGCCTCGCCAAGCGCTTCGCGCCAGGCATTCAATCCGGCCTGGTCGATGGCCTGGCCGCCTGCGTAAATCCCGAATACGTCCGAGCGGCGCACCAGCTTGAGCAGCTTGCGATCGCCCAGTAGCTTGGCGCCGTTGTAATCCTTGAGCTCGGCCGCAACCTTGCATGTCCAGCTGGAGGCATCCCAGGCTTCGATTGGCGCAACGGCGGATTGGCCGCCCACGAGCGCATCGACGATGTCGCCCGGCGTGGTGCCCGAACCGCAGATGGCGGAATATCCCGTAATGACGACGCGAGTCATGGCAATCACCGTCCTGAGGCCACAAGGGCCGCGGTTTCTTCGGGATGACGAAAAGCGAGGCAGCTGTTGCTTCCGCCAAATCCAAGCGAATTGGAAAGCGCCAGGCGGATACGCTGATCTCGTGGCACATCCCGAACGACATTGACATCGCAATCCGGATCAAGCTGCTGCAGGTTGGCGTTGGGAGGCATCTGGCCGTGCTGGATGGCCAGCGCGCAAATCCCCGCCTCCACCGCGCCCGCGGCCGCAATCAGATGGCCCATGACGCTTTTGGTGGAGCTCACGCCAACCACCTTGGCGCGATCGCCGAAAACCGCATTGACCGCCGCGCATTCGCTGCGATCGTTCATGGGGGTCGACGTACCGTGCGCGTTGATGTAATCGATGTCGTCGATGCTCGCACCGGCATCGGCCATCGCCCGGCGCATCGCCTGAATGGGGCCATCGCCCGACGGATGCGAATCCGTAATCCGGTAGGACGAGAGCGAATTGCCGTCGCCCGCGAGTTCGGCGTAGATCGTCGCGCCGCGCTGCACGGCGCTTGTCCACTCTTCCAGCACCAGGACCCCGGCGCCCTCGCCCAGCACGAACCCGTTGCGCGTGAGGTCAAAGGGGCGACTGGCGCGCTCAGGGGTGTCGTTATCGGACGAAACAGCCGAAAGCAGGCAAAAGCCGGAAAGGCCGACAGGGGAAATCATGGAATCGAACCCCCCGGTCAGAACGCGATCGGCCACGCCACGACGAATCAGGCGCATCGCGGTGCCGACGGCCTGCCCGCCCGAAGCGCAGGCGGTATGGACGGTGGATGCATAGCCGCGAATGCCAAAACGACGCAGCAACAGGGACACGCCCGCGGTCGACAGGCTTCGGCTGAACGCCATGACATCATTGGCCACGGGCGCATCGAGGATGCGATCGGGGATGAGTTCCCCCTCGGGCGCTGCCGCGCGCTGGATCGCGGCGATCTCGTCGTGCGCGACCGTCATCATGCCGGCCCCGACAACGCAGCCCCAGCGGGTCGCATCGTTTGCGGTCGGCCGGATTCCGGCGTCGGCGATCGCCTGATCCGCCGCCGCAAGGGCAAACCGATGGGCGCGGCTGGCGTATTTCAGGAGCTTGCGGTCATCGATGGGCGGCAAGTCATCAAAACCTTTTACCTCGGCAGCGATGCGGGTCGAAAACCCGGAGGCATCGAAAATGGTGATCGGCCCGGCGCAGCCACGCGCGGACTTCAGGCGCGCCCAGGTCGAGGCGGCATCCAGGCCGGCGGGCGTCACCAGCCCGATTCCGGTGATCGCGACGCGACGTCGTGCAGTCATTGGGTTTCTCCGGTATCCGGCTCGAAAAACATCTTCGCGCCGGCAATAATGCGGCCATCGGCCTTTGCGCCGACCTTGACCACGATGGGCTCGGAATCCTCTTCGCCTGGCTCGCCGGACTCCGCAGTGAGATCCAGCGAGGCGCCAGGGGCGGTGAAGGCCCTGACCTTGAGATTGGTGATGCGTGTGACGCGCACGGGCCCACCCGCCAGTTCCGTCGCGATGCGCTGCGCCAGCTGGAGCTGCGCATTGAGCAGCAGCGTCGCTGGAAAAACTGGCCTGAGCGGGAAGTGATCTTCGAAAAACGGTGCCGCAGCGGGCACGGCGAGACGGCATTCCAGTCGCCGGGCGATCTCATGGGATAGATCGACCAGAGCGGGTGCGGGCACGCCGCCGAAAGCGCCGGGTGCGCGACCGACGCCATGCAGGACCTGAAAATCAGCCTTCAACGCGGCCGGGGCATCAAATTCGGCAATATCGAGCATCGATCCGAGGGTATCCATCAGTTCGAGCACCAGGTGGCCCCCGACGAGCGCACGCCCGCGGTAGGTGATCGCTTCTTCGTCGCAGGATTCGATATCGACCTGCAGCTCAAGGGTGTCGCCCGGACGGGGAGCCGAATGGATGCGGGTGTCGCCAGCCAGCGCGGCGACCGGCCTGAGCCGGAAGTCGACCGTGGACATCGCAACCCAGGCTGCCAGTTGGCCGATGGCCTCGGCCACCAGACTGACCGGAAAGCGCGAGGCGCTCACCGGTATGGTGTAGAGCCCGCAGGCTCGCGCAATGCCGTCGATGAGCGTGATGCGATCGACGAAGGAAAATGCAGCGAAACGACCAGCGGGCGAGGCCTGATTTACCCCCGCCACGCCCAACCCCATCAACCCGCCGCTTGCGCCGCGCGCTGCGCGCGGATCACGAGCTTGCAAAAGGTTTCCGGCGTATAGAGGCGCGCGATCTGGTCGACGCGCATCGGGAGTTTGAAGCGATCTTCAGGGATCTCGGCCAGGTATTCGCGCAAACGGGCCAGGCCTTTTTCGGTCAAAACGCCACCTTGTTCGAATTCTTCGACGGGCATTTCGCCACGGACATCCTCGATAATCTTGCCGCGGGGCACCTTGATCTTGAAGGCGCGCTCGAGACGAAACACCATATCGAGAAAGTCGATCGATTCGGCGTCGAGCCCTTCAATCAGGGACACGTCAAGCTTGATGTCATCCGCGTCGCAGCCAAGCGCATCGGCCATCGTTTTCTGGACGGTGGGAAACACCGCCATGATTTCTTCCTTAGAGATGACTTGTTCAGCCATGACTTACTCCGTGTGGTAAGGGCAATAGCGCTCGCGCGCTGCCGGGGATGGCAACGGCAAGGCGAGCCAGTACGCCAGATCAATTAAAGCCACTCATTTTACCCCAACAACGAGGGTTCCCTGCTCAGTCCATCTTGAAGCCGCCGTCCACGTACAGCACCTGCCCGGTGATGTAGGTGGCCATGTCGGAGGCGAGGAATGCGACTGCGCTTGCGACCTCGGAGGCCAGGCCGTAGCGCTTGAGCAGGATTTTTGCCCTGACCTGGTCATCGGCCAGGTCCCGAACCTGCTGGGACATTTCGGTCTCGATAACCCCCGGGGCCACCGCATTGACCTGGATTTTGCGCGGAGCGAGTTCGACCGCCAGGGCGCGGGTCACGGCATCGACCGCCCCCTTGGACGCCGCGTAGTTGGCCTGGCCGCGCCCCGCCTTGCTGCCGGCAACGGAGGACAGGTTGACGATACGGCCCGCGCGCTGGGACATCATGAAGGGAATCACCGGCCGGGTGACGTTGAACAAGCCCCCGACGTTGGTATCAAGGACAGCGGAAATCTCCTCGTCCTCCATCGCCGCGAGCAGGTTGTCGCGCACGATGCCCGCATTGTTGACGAGGATGTCGATGCGCTCGCACCGGTCCGCGACGGATTCGACCGCCGCGATGCATGCCGCGGAATCGGTCACGTCCACCTGCAGGGCGGTGGCCTTGCCGCCGGCGGCCCGCACCGTGGCGACCACCTCGTCGGCCGCAGCAGCGTTGCCCCGGTAGAAAAAAGTCACGTCTGCGCCCTGCGCCGCCAAAAGCTCCACAATGGCCCGCCCGATACCGCGCGACCCACCCGTCACGATGGCGATCTTGCCTTCCAGCCCGGATTCAAATGCCATGATGATCAGCCCGAAATCGCAAAGCCGCCGTCGACGACCAGCGTGTGTCCGTTGATCCACGCGGCCTCCGGCAGGCACAGCAGATAGACCGCATCGGCCACGTTTTCGGGGCGCAGCGACGGGCCGGCCGGCGTGCGGGCGGCAAACTCGGCCAGCACCTGATCGCGGTTGGGGAAGTGGCTCAGGGCGTCAGTATCGACGACACCGGCCGACACCGTATTGACCCGGATTCCACGCGGGCCGAGCTCCTGGGCCAGCGTGCGCACCAGCGCCTCGAGGGCTGCCTTGGAAGCGCCGATGAAACCGTAATGCGGCATGGCGCGCTGCGCGCCCAGGCTGGACATCGCGACGATGCGCCCACCTTCCTTCATGAGTGGCGCGGCGTGCTGGGCGAGCAGGTTCACTGCGAAGGCGTTGGTCTCCATGCACCAGCGAAAGTGCTTGAGCGTCATATCCATGGCGGGCTTGAGCACGCCGGAGGCCGCGTTGCTGATCACGATATCGAGGCGACCGAACTCGGCCGTGATGAGCTCGAACATCTCGGCCACGCTGTCGGGCACCCCGACGCTGGCCTGCACGGCGATCGCCCGGTGCCCGAGCGCGCGGACCTGGGCGCAGACATCTTCGGCTTCTTCGTGGCTGTTGTAGTAATTCGCGATGATGTCGCAGCCAGCGGCTGCGAGCTTGAGCGCGCACGCGCGTCCGATACCGCGCGCTGCGCCCGTGACCAGGGCGACCTTGCCGGAAAGTGGCTGGGACATGATGGGGGCTGACTCCAGGGGAGTGAATGAAAATCGAGTGCGAAAGTTTACCTACAATTTGGCACCGGAGGTGAGGCGCATGGCCCGGGCCCATCGATGGAGAAAGGCCGGAAAACGGGCAGATTGGTCAAAAAAAGTGTAGATTGATCGTCTTTTCCCCATACCGCGACGAGCGAGCGACATGTCCAAACAGCCCCCGATGCCTCACCTGCCCAGCGTTGTTTCACACTGGATCAACGGCAAGTCCGTCACGCATCCCGGTGCGCGCCAGCAGGATGTCTTCAACCCGGCGACTGGCCAGGTTTCGCGCCAGGTCGAGCTGGCCAGCCTGCAAACCGTCAACGAGGCCGTCGCCGCCGCCCGTGCGGCCTTCCCGGCGTGGGCCGATACGCCGCCGATCCGGCGCGGGCGCATCATCAATTCCTTCCTCGCCCTGCTCAATGCCCGTCGCGACGAGCTGGCGTCGATCATTACGCAGGAACACGGCAAAGTGTTCACCGATGCCCAGGGCGAAGTCACGCGGGGCGTCGAGATCGTCGAGTTCGCCTGCGGGATTCCCCAGCTCCTGAAAACAGACTTCACGGATCAGGTGTCCACCGGCATCGACAACTGGGTGCTGCGACAGCCGCTCGGGGTCGTCGCCGGCATTACGCCCTTTAACTTTCCCTGCATGGTGCCCTGCTGGATGTTCCCCATGGCGATCGCGGCGGGCAACACCTTCATACTCAAGCCCAGCGAGCGCGATCCGTCGGCCGCCATTTTCATGGCTGAACTGTTCCGCGAAGCCGGGCTGCCCGATGGCGTCTTCAACGTCGTCCAGGGCGACAAGGTCGCAGTCGACGGGCTGCTCGATCACCCCGAAGTGCGCGCGGTGAGTTTCGTCGGGTCGACGCCGATCGCGCAGTACATCTACGAGCGCGGCGCCGCCCAGGGCAAGCGCGTGCAGGCGCTCGGCGGCGCCAAGAACCACATGGTGGTGATGCCGGATGCCGATATCGACCAGGCCGTCGATGGGCTGATCGGCGCGGGCTACGGCTCAGCCGGCGAGCGCTGCATGGCGATTTCGGTGGCCGTGCTGGTAGGTGACGTGGCCGACAAAGTTGTTCCGCTGCTGGCAGAACGCGCCCGCACCCTGAAGATCAAAAACGGGCTGGAGCTCGATGCCGAAATGGGGCCGATCGTGACCCGCCAGGCGCTCGAGCGCATCGAGGGCTACATCGGCATCGGGGTCGAGGAAGGCGCGAGCCTGGTGGTGGATGGCCGCGGCTACAAAGTACCCGGCCACGAGCAGGGGTTCTTCACCGGCGGCACGCTGTTTGATCACGTCAAGCCGTCGATGCGCATTTACAAGGAAGAAATCTTCGGTCCGGTGCTCTCGTGTGTTCGCGTGCGCGATTTCGCCGAAGCGGTCGAACTGATCAATGCGCATGAATACGGCAACGGCGTCTCCTGCTACACGCGCGATGGCAACATTGCGCGCGAGTTCGGCCGCCGCATCCAGGTCGGCATGGTGGGCATCAACGTGCCGATTCCCGTGCCGATGGCCTGGCACGGCTTCGGCGGCTGGAAGCGCAGCCTGTTTGGCGACATGCATGCCTACGGCGAAGAAGGCGTGCGTTTCTACACCAAACAGAAGTCCATCATGCAGCGCTGGCCCGAAACCATTGGCAAGGGCGCTGAATTCGCGATGCCCACGGCCAAGTAATCGACTGCCTCGCCCTGACATGCGAGGTTTGTCGCGCAACAGGTCGACTTCCTCGCCCCAACGGGTGAGGTTTGTCGCGCAACGGATCAACCCGGTTGCCCTGGATCCCGCGCCTCGCGCGCACCGGATCGCGGTGCAGCCTCCTGGAGTACTCATTTGAAGAAGGCTGTTTGCCTGCTCAGCGGCGGGCTCGACTCCACGACCTCGCTCGCGATCGCGCAAAATGAAGGGTTCGAAGTCTATGCGCTGAGCTTTCGCTATGGCCAGCGGCACCTGATCGAGCTCGAGCGCGCGCAGGCCTTCGCCCTCAAGCGCAGTGTGGCGCGCCATGTCACGATCGACATGGATATGCGTGCTTTCGGCGGATCCGCGCTGACCGCAGACATCCCCGTGCCAAAGCACCATGATGTCCAGGAAATCGGCAGCGCAATCCCGATCACCTATGTGCCGGCGCGCAACACGATCTTCCTGAGCTTTGCACTGGGATGGGCAGAGACGCTGGGCGCCCAGGACATCTTCGTCGGGGTCAATGCGATGGACTACAGCGGCTATCCCGACTGCCGGCCCGAGTACATCACGGCGTTCGAGCAGATGGCGAACCTTGCCACCCGCGCCGGGGTGGAAGGCCACCAGAAAATCCGCGTACGCGCGCCGCTGATCAACATGAGCAAGGCCGATATCGTGCGCCGTGGAATCGAGCTTGGCGTGGATTTTGGCGAAACCACCAGTTGTTATGACCCCTCCCCCGACGGCGCCCCGTGTCGGGAATGCGATTCCTGCCTGCTGCGCGCCAAGGGATTCGCCGAGGCAGGCATCGAGGATCCGCTGTACAAGAAGTTCGGCCTGACGAACTGAGCCGCACGATGAGCGACCAAATCCTGTTCGTGGCATCGGCAAGCTTCGAGGCAGCCTGCCAGGTCGACTGCCTGGCACCGGGCCATCGCGCGACGCGGCTGCACGGCCACAGCTACCGCGCCGACGTACGGGCCAGCCTGCCCCCGGGCTGGGGGGGGTTCGAGGGCGCCGAAGTCGGCAGCCTGGCCGAGCAGCTTCGTGCGTGCGTCGCACCGCTGGATTACGCGCATATCAACACGCTGGTCGAAACGCCTTCCGACGAAAATATCGCCCGCTGGATCCGCGCGCGGCTCGATGTGCCGGGCGTTGTTGCAACCGGCGTGCAGAGCACGGATGACTGCGGTGTCGATCTCGATGCGCGCGATCACGCGCATGTCTGGCGCCGATACGTGTTTCAGTCGGCGCACCAGTTGCCCAACGTGCCCCCGGGCCACAAGTGCGGCCGTATGCACGGCCACGGGTTCGAGGTACTGCTGCACGCCGACCGCGACATCGGCTCTTCGGATTTATCCATTGACTACGACGATCTCGATCGGCTCTGGGCACCGCTGCATGATCAGCTCGATCACGCGTGCCTCAACGATATTCCCGGGCTTGACAACCCAACCAGCGAGAACATCTCGGCCTGGATCTGGGCAAGGCTCAAGCCATCGCTGCCGGAGCTCTCCTGGGTGACGGTCTATGAAACCGCCAGTTGCGGCGCGCATTTCGATGGCAGCCACTACCGGATCTGGAAGGAATTGACACTGGATAGCGCCGTGCGCCTGACACATGCACCCGAGGGCGACAAGCGCCGCCGCATCCACGGCCATACGTTCACGCTGCGGCTGCACGTGCATGCGCCGCTCGATCGCGTGCGCGGCTGGACGGTCGACTTCGGTGACGTCAAGACCGTATTCGACCCGATCTTCCGGCAGCTCGATCACCATCCGCTGCATGAAATCGTCGCCAACGGCAACGCGGATACCGCCAGCATCGCGCACCATATCAAGGCAATGGCATATCCCGCGATCCCGGAGCTCGACCGTATTGATCTCTTTGAAACCCGCGGCTGCGGCGTGATCCTCCACTGGGGCGAATTGGGCCCCGCCCTTCCTGTCTGAACACCATGGCCTACAGCGTCAAAGAGATTTTCTACACCCTGCAAGGCGAAGGCGGGCAGGCTGGCATGGCCGCCGTGTTTCTTCGCTTTACGGGATGCAACCTCTGGAGCGGTCTTGAGCGCGATCGCGCCAGCGCAGTCTGCCAGTTCTGCGATACCGACTTCGTGGGCGTGGACGGCACGGGCGGGGGCAAATTCGCTACGCCCACGGCGCTTGCCGATGCCGTGCTCGCTCTGTGGCCCGAAGCGGACACGGACCACAGACTCGTGGTCTGTACTGGCGGCGAACCCCTATTGCAAATCGACACACCGCTCATCGACGCACTGCACGCGCATGGTTTCAGAATTGCGGTCGAAACCAACGGCACGATCGCTGCGCCCCCGGGGCTCGACTGGATTTGCGTCAGCCCGAAATCCGACGCCCCGCTTGCACAGACCCGCGGCGACGAGCTCAAGCTCGTGTTTCCACAGGCGCAAGCGCGGCCAGAACGCTTTGAGCACCTGGAGTTCACCCGCTACTTGCTGCAGCCGATGGACGGCCCGGATCGGGAGGCGAACACCGTCCTGGCGATCGCCTATTGCATGGCGCATCCGCGCTGGCGACTTTCTTTGCAGACCCACAAGTTCACCGGCATCCGCTGACTGACTGCGCCGGGATCAAGTCATCACTGCAAGGCGAGCGAAAACTCCGGCACGTAAGTCACCAGCATCAGCACCACAAGCATCACGCCAACGAACGGCCAGATCTCCCTGGCAATCTGATTGAGTCGCAAGCCACTGATCGCCATACCGACAAACAGGCAGTACCCGATAGGCGGTGCGGCCATTCCGATGGCCACGTTGGTGACGATAATGGCGCCAAAGTGGATCGGGTCGATTTGAAAACTGTTGGCGATTGCGATCAACAGCGGGCCGAGCACGACCATGATCGCGATCTCGTCCATGACCGCGGCCAGCAGGAAAAACGCAATATTGAGCACAAACAGCATCAGCCACTTCTCATGCACGTTCGCTGACAGCCAGCCGGCGAGTTTTGGCGCGAGTTGCTCCTGCGCGACCAGGACACCGAATCCGGTCGAAAACACGATAATCGACATCACGATGGCAGTGACTTTCATCGACCGCCACACGATGTCCGGCAGTTCGCTGAATTTGAGACGTTTTTCGATGAAGACACCGACAAAAAGCGCATAGATGCAACTAACGACTGCAGCCTCGGTGGGTGTGAACACCCCGCCGTAAATTCCGCCAAGGACAATCACTGGCGCAAGCAATGCCCAAATGCCATCTCGCAGCGCGCGCAAGACCTCCTGACGGCCGGCCCTGGGCTGCGTCGGAATTGAACGGCGACGTGCATGCCAGTAGACGATCACGATCAAACCGGCCGCCATGATCAGCCCAGGCAGCACACCGGCGCTGAAGAGCCGCGCGATCGACTGCTCCGCGATGACGCCCCAGATCACGAAGGCGATCGATGGCGGGATGAGTGGTGCCAGGACGCCCGCGCTCACCGAAAGCGCGGCGGCAAAGGGCTTGCTGTAGCCGCGTTCTGCCATGGCGGGAATCATGATGGCGCCAATCGCGGCCGTGGTCGCCGGCGCGGAGCCGGAGATCGCGGCAAAGATCGCTGCAGCGACGACCGTGACGTGACCCAGGCCGCCCGTCAGGTGCCGCACGAACACGTCGGCCACGTTGACCAGCCGCCGCGAAAGGCCGCCCGCGGACATCAGCTCGCCGGCCAGCATGAAAAACGGGATGGCCAGAAGCGAAAAGGACTGCGTGCCCGCCAAAATCGTCTGGGGCAGCAGCATGGGATCGATGCCCTGGACCCAGAGCGACAGCGCAACGACGATGCCGATTGCGAATGCGAACGGCACGCCGATCAGCATCAGGACCCCGAATCCCGCAGATAACAACCACGCGGTGTTAGTCATCAAGCGACTCCGCCCATGGCATCAACCGTTCAAGCGAGAAAAGCGCGATCAGAACGCCGAAGCTCGGTGCCGCGGCATAAAGGAACTCAATCGGGAACCCGATGGCCGCGGACCTGGAACCCTGGGTCTCGATCACGTAATCCCAACCTGCAATGGCAAGAAACACGCCAAGCGCGAACATCATCAGCGCGATCAAACGCTCGATCATGGCGTGCACCCGGGCAGGCAGGACATCGACGAGCAGATCCATGCGCGCATGCGCCATGCGCCGAATGCCCACCGCCGTTGCAATCACGACCACCCAGGCGAACCCCAGGAGCGCGAGCTCCTCGCTCCAGGACAGTGCGAATCCGAAGGCGTAGCGCAGGATGACCTGCAGCGCCAGTACGCCCAGCATGAAAAGCACCAGCGCGACCGCGACCCCCCGCAGGATCGCCTCAATCGCATCAAAAACGCGTCGCATCGGATCGGCGGCCCTTATTTCACCGCATCCAGGGCCTGATTGATCAGCGGATCGCCGACATCCTTGCGAGCCTTGTCATAAATGGGCTGGACGGCCTTTCTGAACGCCGACACATCGCCGACCGAATTGACCTTCATGCCCTTCTGTTCGAGGCCGGAAAGCAGTGCCTTTTCATTGGCTGCCGAAGTGGCGCGCTGCTGTGCCGTGGCGACTTTGCCCGCTTCCGTCACCGCCTTCTTTTGATCCGGCGTGAGTTTGTCGAACGTTCGCTTGGAAATGATCAGTTCGATGACAGAATAGGTATGGTTGGTCAGCGACAGGAACTTCGTCACTTCATACATCTTGCTGCCATCGATCACGGCAATCGGGATTTCAAGGCCGTCGATGGTTCCCTGCTGGACCGCCGTAAAGGTCTCCCCCCAGGCCATTGGCACTGCGGCACCGCCGAGCGAGTTGAACATTTCGATGTAGATCGGATTCTGCATCACCCGGTATTTCACCCCCTTGACGTCGTCCGGCACGCCCACGGGCTTCTTGTTGTTGATCATCTGGCGAAAGCCGCCTTCCATATACCCGAGCAAGAGGATGTTCTTTTTCGCCAGCATGCCAGCGAGCTCCTCGCCGAGCTTGCCGTCGAGAACTTTCTGAGCCTGCATCTCGCTGCTATACAGAAAAGGCAGGTCATTGATCTGGAAGGCCGGTTCGATCTGCGCGATCACTGCATTGGTAATGATGCCGGCGTCCACTGTCCCAAAGCGCACGCCCTCCATGATCTGCTTCTCGTCGCCAAGCTGTCGGTTGGGATAGAGTTGTACCTGAATCGAACCGCCAGAGGCCTTTTCGACGGCGTCCTTGAAGGCGCGCGCACCAACGGCATATGGATCGGTGGGGCCATCGGACGTCGTCCAGCCCAGTTTGAGGACCGTCTGGGCCTGCACCGCGCCAGCAAGTGCCAGCGCGAAAAGCCCGGCGGACAACGCGCCCCATGCGGGCAGATTCCTGAGGTTCATGGCTTGTCTCCGTCTATTGAATTATTGTGGTCGGTGTGAATCGGGGATTAGCGAGCGCTTGCGACAAATGGCGCAAAACCGTAGAGGGCTTGCGGATTTTCAATGAGGACCTGACGCCTGAGCGGCTCGGTGCCAAGCCACTCGAACACCGTATCGGCGATATCGCCATCATTGGGCATGGGTGCAGGGATGTTCGGATGCGGCCAGTCTGTTCCCCACACGAGCCGATCGGTGCGCGTCTCAAGCAATGCATCGACGAAAGGCTGAATGGCGGACCACCTGCCCGCGGGCCCCACGACCCGATAGGCGCCTGAAAGTTTGACCCAGGCATTGCCCTCCCGGACCAGGGCGCAAAGATTCCGGAACCCGGCATCGTCAACGGCGGGACGGGATGGATGTCCAAAGTGATCGAACACGACAGGCACGCCGAGCGTCGCCGCCCAGGCGGGGATTTCCGGTCGCGCCGCGACGTCAACCAGGAACTGGATATGCCAGCCGAACGGCGCGATCTTGCGCGCTAGCGTTTCCGCATCCGACAACTGGCTGCCGCCCGCGAAAAGCACATTGACGCGGGTGCCACGTGCGCCGGCCTCATTGAGCCGCGCGATTTCCGCATCGGACACATCCACGGGCAGAACGGCGACTCCGCGCAAACGATCCGGATGCGCCTGGAGCGTATCCACGAAAGTGCGATGATCGTGTCCATAGACAGAGGGATGCACCAGCACCGCCCGATCCGCACCAATCGCGTCGTTCATTGCCTGGAAATCGGCCCAGGGCGCAAGCGACGGAGTATAGGAGCGGTTGGCCGTGTAGGGATAGCGCGAGGGGTCTTCGAATACGTGAAAGTGGCAATCGACGGAGCCAGGGGGCAGGCGTCGCCTTGGTACCACAATCGGATCAAATGGCAAATATTCAGCGCTCGTCATGGTGATGACAATTGTCCCCTGTTGTTATAAAGGCAGGAATACACGCGTGCTCAACCCGCCCCGGATGCTTCGACACTAGCCGAGAACACCCGTTTGTTCCAATAGGAGGTTACACCAATCGATCCGGGCCAGATGCGTCGCGCGCATCGGGGAGTCGGTCGATTTCGTCGAGAATTTCCCGGGTGTGCTCCCCCACGCGCGGGGCGGGATAGCGGAAAGTGCCTGGCGTGACCGACAGGCGCGGAACAATGTTGTGCATGGGCAGGCTGCCAAGGTCGCGGTCCTCCACATGCACGATGGCTTCGCGACCGGTGATAAAGGGGTGAGCCATCAGATCGGCCACCGAACAGACCGGGCCGACGGTCACCGCAGCGGCCTCGAAGATCGCAAGGTTTTCTTCCTGGGTTCGGCCGCCGATGAAAGCGCCAATGATCCCGTCAAGTTCGTCCTTGTTGCGCACCCGCGCGTCATTGGTCGCGAAACGGGCGTCCGTTTTGAGTTCGGGCCGACCGATGGCGTCGAGGATTCGCATGGCCATCGACTGCATCGAGCCTGACATTGCCACGTACTTGCCATCCGAGCATGCGTAGATATTGCGCGGAGCGGTGTGCGCCGACTGGTTACCGGAGCGCATCGTCGGTTCGCCTGTCACCTGGAATTTGGCAGCCTCGGACGAAATGACCGAAAAAATCGGCTCGAAGAGCGAAAGGTCGATCACCTGGCCCGTGCCGTGCTTTTCAGCCGCCCGCAGCGCGGTCAGCACGCCCGCCGCGCCATAGACACCCGCGATCATGTCGGCGAGCGCCAGCGGGGGCAATGCGGGTGGCTTATCCGGATAACCGTTGAGATGCGCGAACCCTGACATGGCCTCGACCAGCGTGCCGAAGCCCGGCTTGTGACTGTAAGGACCGGTCTGCCCCCAGCCAGACACCCGCACGATGACCAGGGCGGGGTTCAGCGCCAGCAGCACATCGGGCGCGAGCCCCATCTTCTCGAGGCCCCCGGGAACAAAGTTTTCAATCAGGATCTGGGAGTGCCGCAGCAGTTTTTTGAGCGTTGTGAGCCCCTCGTCCGACTTGAGATCGAGCACGAGGGAGCGCTTGTTGCGGCCGTAGACCTTCCAGTAAATATCCCAGCCGGCTTCGCGCCAGTTGCGCAGATCGTCGCCCGCGCCTTCGCGCTCGACCTTGATGACGTCGGCGCCAAAATCGGCAAGATAGGCCGACAGCATATTGCCCGCAACCAGACGGGATAAATCGACAACCCGAACGTCGGACAAAGGCCCGGCGGCGGCGGGATCAAAGGCGCGCATCGTCATGAATCCATGAATGAACCGTGGCGGCAGAATAGCAGCAATGTGAACCATGCTGAGCGTCGGCGCGCGGGCGACGGCCATCTCCACAGGCTGTTGACCTGCGCCCCCCTCGCTCCTACACTTTGCCACCGTCCGCGCTTCGGGCCGCGGGTTTAACCGAGGAGACCTTCGATGAACATCATACGCAGCGCGCGCAACGTCCTGCTTGGCGCCACGCTCGCCGCAGCGGCCACGTCTTTTGCCGCCGAGACCCCCAAGGTCACGCAAACCGCAGCGGTGCCGACCTCGGGCCTGTTCATCGGCAACAGCTTCTTCTACTACAACGACAGCATGCACGGCCACATGCGCAACCTCATGGTGGCGGCGGATAAATCGCAGCCATTTCGCGGCACGTCGGTCACCATCAGCGGATCAGGACTGGATTGGCATCCGGTCGAGGCCTATTTCGCGCCCAATGGCATTGGTCGCTACTCCTTCGTGGGCGACAACGCAATCGAGTTCAACAAACTCGACAAGCTGTTCGACATCGCGATCATGATGGACTGCAGCCAGTGCCCGATTCATCCGCAGCTCAAGTCCATATTCATCGAATACGTGAAAAAGCATGGCGACACGATTCGCAAGCACGGCGCCGAACCCGTGCTCTTCATGTCATGGGCCTATAAAGACAAGCCAGAAATGACCGAGCCGTTGGCCGACGCCTACGTCAAGGCGGGCAACGACAACAACATGCTGGTGATTCCTGCGGGGCTCGCCTTTGCCAGGTCGATCAAGGCGCGGCCCGACGTCAACCTGTATGCCGCAGACAAGCGGCACCCCAGCCTGGCGGGCACCTACCTCGGGGCTGCGGTCGTGTATGCCTCGCTGTTTCACAAGTCGCCTGCTGGCAACACGTACACGGCCGGCCTCGATCCGGCGCTTGCCATGCACCTTCAAACGACGGCGTGGGATACGGTACGCGAGTTCTACCGGCTGCCGTAATTGCCGTCATGCAATGCTAGGGAATTCGCTTCCCGCTCGCGGCGTCGAAAAAGTGCAGTTTGTCGTCGCGCGGAATTGCGTGGATGGTGGCGCCGATCGCGGGCACTGGTTGATCCTCATGCAGCCGCACGATCAACGTCTCAGCCCCCATCCGGCAGTACAGCAATCGCTCGGCGCCGAGCAGTTCGATTCCGTCGACCTGGAGCGACCAGCCCTCGGCGGCAACATCCAGGTGTTCGGGTCGGATGCCCAAAATGGCGCCGGCGCGCCCCCCGGGGGCTTCGCGCAACAGATTCATTGGCGGCGAGCCGATAAAGCTCGCGACAAACGTCGTCGCCGGGCGGTTGTAGACCTCCTCGGGCGTGCCGAACTGCTCCATCACCCCGCCGTTGAGCACAATCATCCGGTTCGCCAGTGTCATCGCCTCGACCTGGTCGTGCGTCACGAACAGCGATGTGATGCCCAGCTCGCGGTGCAGCTTCTGGATCTCCAGGCGCGTCTGGGCGCGCAGCTTGGCATCCAGGTTCGACAGCGGCTCATCAAACAAAAATACTTTCGGCTGGCGAACAATCGCACGTCCCATGGCGACGCGCTGGCGCTGCCCTCCCGAGAGCGCGCGCGGCTTGCGATCCAGGTAAGGCATCAGTTCAAGAATGCCCGCAGCCTTCTCGACGCGCGCGCGAATCTCGTCTTTCGGCACGCGCGCAATCTTCAGGCCATAGGCCATGTTGTCAAACACCGTCATGTGCGGATAGAGCGCATAGTTCTGGAACACCATGGCGATGTCGCGCTCGGCGGGTTCCAGATCGTTCACGACTTTGCCTGCAATCGAGATCTCGCCCGCCGTGATGAGCTCCAGCCCGGCGACCATGCGCAGCAACGTGGATTTGCCGCAGCCCGAGGGCCCCACGATCACCACGAATTCGCCATCGGCGACCTCGGCGCAAAGGTCATGGATCACTTGAACCGAACTCTTGCCCGTTACGTATTGCTTGAGGACGTGATTGAAAGAAATCGCTGCCATGGGAGTTTTCCGGTTTCGGGGGTTGGCTACTTTTCAGAATCGACCAGGCCCTTGACGAACCATTTCTGCATCAGGATGACAACAATCGCCGGCGGAATCATCGCCAGCAGCGCGTTGGCCATCACGACGTTCCATTCGGTATACGCCTCGCCCGCGGAAATCAGCCGCTTGATGCCCATGACGACCGGATACATGTCTTCGTTGGTCGTGACCAGCAGCGGCCAGAGGTACTGGTTCCATCCGTAGATGAACTGGATGACGAACAGCGCGGCGATGCTGGTGCGCGAGAGCGGCAACAGCACATCCCAAAAGAACCGCATGGGCCCGGCGCCATCCATGCGCGCGGCCTCGACCAATTCATCCGGCACCGTCAGGAAGAACTGGCGAAAAAGAAACGTCGCCGTGGCCGAGGCGATCAACGGTATCGTCAGCCCCGCATAGGTATTGAGCATCCCCAGGTTCGACACGACCTCGTAGGTCGGCCCGATGCGCACCTCCACCGGAAGCATCAGCGTCACGAAGATCATCCAGAAGACGAGGCTGCGAAACGGAAAACGGAAGTACACGATGGCAAAGGCCGACAGCAGTGAAATGGAGATCTTGCCGATCGTGATCACCAGCGCGCTGACTAGGCTCACCCACATCATCGGCCACGCCGGGGCGATGCGGCTGCCCGCAGCCGTGTCGCCACCGAACAGGGCCACGCGGTAGGTTTCGAGGAAGTGGTCTCCGGGCATGAGCGATAGCGGCGCCGACTGCGCGATTTGCTCGGACGTCTGTGTCGAGGCCACGAAGGCGATGTAGACGGGAAAGGCGACGACGATGACACCGAGCACCAGCACCAGGTGGGAGAGCACTGTCAGCGCACCACGGCGTTCAACCATTCGGTGCCCCTTTCAGTATTGGACCCGGCGTTCGACGAAGCGAAACTGCAGCACCGTCAACGCCACCACAACGACCATCAGGATGACCGATTGCGCGGCCGATCCCCCCATATCCATCGCCTTGAACCCGTCGTAGTACACCTTGTAGACCAGGATCGAGGTTGCCTTGCCGGGACCGCCATGGGTCGTAGCGTCGACAATCGCGAACGTGTCGAAAAACGCGTAGACCACATTGATGACCAGCAGGAAGAACGTGGTGGGCGAAAGCAACGGAAAAATGATCGTCCGGAATCGGTGCCAGGGGCTGGCGCCATCGATTGCGGCCGCCTCGATCAGCGAGCGCGGGATCGACTGCAGCCCGGCGAGGAAAAACAGGAAGTTGTACGAAATCTGCTTCCAGACCGCCGCCACGACGATCAGCGTCATCGCGTCACCCGCGCTGAGCAGATGATTCCACTTCAACCCCATGGCGCGTAGTGCAAAGGCGACCACGCCCATCGGCGAATTGAACATGAAGATCCAGAGCACACCGGCCACGACGGCCGCCACGGCATAGGGCCAGATGAGCAGCGTTTTGTAGATCGCCGCGCCACGCATGACGTGGTCGGCCATCAATGCCAGCAGCAATGCCACCCCGAGTCCGACCACGGCCACCAGCAGGGAAAAAATGGCCGTCGTCTGGAACGAATCCAGATAAGTGGCATCGGCAAAGAGCCTCTCAAAGTTCTCCATGCCGACGAACTCGGTCGACATGCCGAACGCATCCTGGGTCAGCAGGCTCTGATAGAGCGCCTGGGCGGCGGGCCAGAAAAAGAACACCAGCACCACCGCCATCTGCGGCGCAATCAGGAGCCAGGGCAACCAGCGCGAGTTGAACCGGACCCGCTTTTCCATCAGTGGCTATTGGCCTTCTGGAAACGCTCGAGCTGATCGTTGCCACGCGACACAGCGGAATCCAGCGCCTCCTTGACCGACTTCTTACCCGACCAGATCTGCTCGGTTTCCTCGTCGATAATGGTGCGGATCTGTACGAAGTTGCCCAGACGGATCCCGCGGGATTTGTCCGTCGTCTTGCGGATCATCTGCGTGACGGCAACCTCCGTGCCCGGGTTTTCCTTGTAGTAGCCCGACTTTTCCGTCAGTTCGAACGAGGCGATCGTCAGCGGGAGGTAGCCGGTACGCTGGTGACTCTTTGCGGCCTCCTCAGGGCGCGACAGGAAGGCGAAGAATTCAGCCACGCCCTTGTAATCGTCAGGCTTCTTGCCCGACATCACCCACAGGCTCGCTCCGCCGATCACGGTATTTTGCGGCGCACCCGGTACGTCGGGGTACACAGGCAACGTTGAAATGCCGCCTGTGAACTTGGCGTTGCGCTTGACGTTGCCATACAGGGCCGAGGAGCCCGTGATCATCGCGCACTCGCCAGAGACGAACACGCCGTCCGGGGTGTTGCCGCGTCCCTTATAGACAAACAGGCCATCTTTGGACATTTTCGCGAGGTTCTCGAAGTGCTTCGTCTGCAGCGGCCCGTTGAAATTGAGCCGCGCGTCGATGCCGAACATCCCGTTTCCCTTGGTGGCGAACTCGGTGTTGTGCCAGGCGCTGAAGCTCTCGAGCTGCGTCCAGCTGATCCAGCTCGTCGTGAACGGACACTGGTGGCCCGAGGCCTTGAGCTTGGCGGCGGCTTCCATCAGCTGGGGCCAGGTCACGGGGGGCTTTTCCGGATCAAGTCCGGCAGCCTTGAACGCATCTTTGTTGAAATGCAGAACGGTGGTTGAACTATTGAACGGGAAGCTCAGCATCTCGCCATTCGGGGCCGTGTAATAGCCGGCCACCGCTGGCACGTAAGCGGCGGGGTCAAACGTGACGCCTGCCTTCTTCATCACCTCGGCGACTGGCACGATGGCGCCCTTGCTTGCCATCATCGTCGCGGTGCCAACCTCGAAAACCTGCAGGATATGGGGCGCATTGCCAGCGCGAAACGCGGCGACCGCGGCCGTCATGGCTTCGTCATAGCTGCCCTTGAACACCGGGACCACTTTGTAGTTTTTCTGGCTCGCGTTGTAATCTTTGGCGAGGTCATTGACCCACTCGCCCAGCGCGCCGCCCATCGCATGCCACCACTGGATCTCGGTCTGCGCCTGGACCGGGGTAGCCGCAAGCGCACCAAGCGTCAGCGTGGCGCACGTTGCAATAGTGGAAATCAACCGTTTCATGACGTCTCCCTGATATTGTTCGTACCCATTACGGTACAACGCATTTATGACAAGCAACGGTTGCCACCGTGTTGCATACTTGTAACATTTATAGTTCTGAGTGGGTATACATCCGGTCGACCCTATCCGGACCGCGTTGACCAGGTGCGCGACAGGCCCCGCCATTCAGGGCGGGGGGACGCCAAATTGCTCAGAAGGAGTTGATCCGGTGACATCAGAAACCCAGTACATCCTTTCGCTAGACCAGGGCACGACCAGTTCGCGGGCGATCCTCGTGGACGCCAGCGGCACATGCGCCGGATCGGCGCAACAGGAGTTCCCCCAGGTATTCCCCCGCCCCGGCTGGGTTGAACACGATGCGTCGGAAATCTGGGGTTCGCAGCTCGCGGTGATGCGCAGCGTGCTGTCGCAGGGCGTGGACGGCAAACCCGTCACTGCGGCGCAGATCCGGGCGATCGCCATCACCAACCAGCGCGAAACCACGGTTCTCTGGGATCGCGCAACGGGCAAGCCGCTGGCCAACGCCATTGTCTGGCAGGATCGCCGCACCCACGACCGCTGCCTGGCCTTGCTTGCGCAGGGCCGTGCCGCAGACATCCAGGCGCGGACTGGCCTGGTGCTGGACGCCTATTTTTCGGCCACGAAGCTCGAATGGCTGCTCGACAACATTCCGGGCGCACGCGAGCGGGCCCGGCGGGGTGAGCTGGCCTTCGGGACGATCGACACGTGGCTTGTCTGGAACCTGACCGCCGGACGGGTGCACGCAACCGACCCGAGCAACGCCTCGCGCACCATGCTGTTCGACCTGCACACGAGGCAATGGGACGACTCGCTGCTTGAATTGTTCGATATACCTCGCGCGCTGCTTCCAACGATCGTGCCGACTTCCGGCGTGCTCGGCGAAACCGATCCGGGCCTGCTCGGGGGCGCTGTGCCGATCGCCTCGATGGTCGGTGACCAGCAGGGTGCGTTGTTTGGTCAGGCGTGTTTTGAGCCGGGCATGGCAAAAAACACCTATGGCACAGGCTGTTTCATGCTGCTCAATACGGGCGAGCACCCGGTACCGAGCCACAACCGGCTGCTCACGACGATCGGATGGACGCTTGGGCAGCATTCAGGCGTGCACCACAGGGCAGCCTATTGCCTTGAGGCATCAATCTTCATGGCGGGCGCAACAGTCCAGTGGCTGCGCGACGGCCTGGGCATCATCCGCAGCGCGGCGGAGGTCGAACCCCTGGCGGCCAGCGTCCCGGACGTCGCAGACACCTATCTGGTGCCCGCCTTCACCGGGCTTGGGGCACCGCTCTGGGATAGCGCGGCACGCGGTACGCTGGTCGGCATGACGCGAGGCACGACGCGCGCCCATATTGCCCGGGCAGCGCTTGAGGGCATTGCGCTGCAAGTGACCGACGTGTTCGGTGCCATGGAACGCGACTCGGGGATTGAGCTTGCCGAATTGCGGGTCGACGGCGGGGCATCGAATAATAATCTGCTGATGCAAATGCAGGCGGATTTCCTGGGGATCCCGGTGGTGCGCCCCCGCGTGACCGAAACCACCGCGCTCGGGGCGGCCTACCTCGCGGGTCTCGCGACCGGGCTGTGGCGGGATCTGGACAGCATCGCGACGCAGTGGTCCGAGGAGCGTCGTTTCGAGCCTTCAATGTCGGCGGATCAGCGCGAACAAAAACTCGATCGATGGCGAAAGGCAGTCGAACGATCCCGAGACTGGGCACACGACTGAACGACATGGCGGATCACGCGACCCGCTCGTAACCCAATGCAAGGAAACTGGCCTATGACTCCCACGGATCACCTCCCCCTTCCGACCCAGCGAACGGCGCTGATGCAGCACCTGGGAGACCAGCGGACCTACGATATCGCGGTCATCGGCGGCGGGGCGACGGGCCTGGGCGTTGCACTCGATGCCGCAGCCCGGGGCTACTCCGTGGTCCTGCTCGAATCCGAGGACTTCGCCAAGGGAACCTCGTCGCGCTCGACAAAACTGGTCCATGGCGGAGTGCGATACCTCGCGCAGGGCAACGTGTCGCTGGTGCGCGAAGCGCTGCACGAGCGTGCATCCGTGTTGCGCAACGCCCCCCATCTGGCGCACAGGCTGGCGTTCGTCATGCCCTGCTACCACTTCTGGGAGATCCCCTTCTACGGCGCTGGCCTGGTGATGTATGACGCGCTGGCGGGTAAGCGCGGCTTGGGCAAGACGGCAGTGCTTGGGCGCGTTGGGACGGTCGAGGCGTTGCCCAATATCCAGCCCGAAGGGTTAAAGGGTTCCGTAAAGTACTGGGACGGTCAGTTCGACGACGCACGCCTCGCACTCGCGCTCGCGCGCACGGCGGCGCAGCGTGGCGCACACCTGATCAACTACTGCGATGTCACCGGATTGCTGCATACCGATGGCAAGGTCGACGGCGTGGTCGCGCACGACAAGGAAACCGGTGCGCAATTCAATGTCAGGGCCAGATGCGTCATTAACGCGACCGGCGTCTGGGTGGATGCCCTGCGTCGGCAGGATGACGAACACGCCGGTCGCGAGATCGAGGATATCGTCGCGCCCAGTCAGGGCGTGCATGTGGTGGTTGACCGCGAATTCATGCCGTCGGATCACGCGCTCATCATCCCGAATACATCCGATGGGCGCGTATTGTTCACTGTCCCCTGGCTCGGCAAGGTCATCATCGGCACGACCGACACGCCGCGCCATGACCTGAGCCGTGAGCCAGACCCGTTCAGGGAGGAACTCGAGTTCATACTGCGCGAATCCGCAAAGTACCTCAGGCGTGCCCCCACCCCGGCTGACATCCGCAGCATCTGGGTCGGTTTGCGCCCACTGGTCAAGCCGCCAAAAAGCGCGGGCAACGACACCAAGGCGCTCAGCCGTGAGCACACGGTGCTCGTGAGCCATAGCGGAATGGTCACGGTCACCGGCGGCAAGTGGACAACCTACCGGGCCATGGCAGCCGATGTGCTGCAGCATTGCATCGAACGCGACCTGCTCCCGGCCCGATCCCCATGCACGACGGAAAGTCTTTTGCTGGTCGGTGCGCAGCGCGGGATGCCCGTGGCGCATGCGTTGTCCGATCCGCCTGACCTGCGGTCGTACGGCGACGAGGGGGAGACGGTGCAATCTCTGCCAGGCGCACAGAACGTGCTCGGCGGCGGTCTGACCGAAGCCATGGTGCGGTTCGCCGCCCGCTACGAATACGCGCGACGGGTCGAGGATGTCCTTGCGCGACGCTCCCGCCTGTTGTTTCTCGACGCTGCGCTTGCCGCATCGCTGGCTGATGTCGTGGGCGAGATTCTGCGCGAAGAAACCGGGCTCGATCCGGAAGTGGAGAATTTCCGGGCCCTGACCCGCCATTATCTGCACCCGGCGCTGTTGCAGGGAGCCCCTCTTTGACCAACGCCCCGCCTGCTTACGGTTTGCAGCGGATGCCTGTTTTCCTTTTCGGGAGCTAACGTTCCGTGATGCAACATCACAAACGGATCAAATCGGTCGGCGCTTTCGCGACCGTAAGTCTGCTCAAGGAAATGCGCGCCTGGCGCGAGCTCGTGCGCAACGAATGGCCGCTGCTGTTGCTGCTGGCCTTTGGCATTGTTGCGCTGGTGAACTACACGCGTCCGCTGCCCCCGAAAGAAGTCACCATGGCGGTCGGCCAGGCAGGCTCTGCCCACATGCTGATTGCAAACTATTACGCGCAGTTTTTTGCCGATCGCGGGGTTGAACTCAAGATCATCCAGACCGAAGGCACGGGGCAGAATCTCAAGGCCATGACCGAGCAACCCGACGTCAAGGCCGGGATGATCGTGGGCGGCGCGATCAAGAAGGGGCAATACCCGACGCTGATGTCGCTGGGCAGTATCGAATACGAGCCGCTGTGGCTGTTTTACCGGGGGCCGGTCTTCGACAAGGACGACGTGTTCCAGCATTTCTCGACAAAACGAATCGCCATCGGAACCGGCGGCACGGCCACACAGCGGATCCTGCGCGAGATCCTTGCGCTGCGCGGGCTCAGCATGGCGGCGCAGGCGAATTTCCTGGTGTGGCCCCACCAGAAGGCCGCCGAGGCCCTGATCAACGGTGAAATCGATGCCATGGCCGTGGTGGATGGCTTTAATTCCCCGATGATCCAGCGGTTGCTGAGCACCCCGGGCATCCACCTCTACAGCTTCAACCTGGCACCGGCCTACATCAAGAAGCTGCCTTACCTGGATTCAGTGATCATCCCGCGCGGATCGCTCGACCTGGCCGAAGTGCGCCCTCCCGAGGACGTCCGCATGGTCGCGTCGAGCCTGACCATGGTCGTCGACAAGGACTTGCACCCCGCGATGCAATTGCTCTTCCTCATGGCGGCAGACCATTACGGCGACGCACGCGACCAGTTTTTAGCCCGGCCCGACGAATTCCCCTCCTACAAGGACCAGAGCCTTCCGCTGAGTCCGGTTGCCAAGACGTATTTCGAAGAGGGTCCTCCCAAAGGCCTGCGCTTTGCACCCTTCTGGATGGCAAGCTTCGTCGACCGGGTATGGCTGCTGATCGTTGGCCTCATCGCGGTCGGCTACCCGCTTTATCGCCTGATGCCTAACTACCGCCACATGCAGTCGCGCGTCGAACTGGCGGGCGCCTATGAGGAGTTGCACGCCATCGAGCAATCCGCACGCGTTGCGCGCACGATCGCCGAAATCGACGAGGCACTGGCAGCCGTGCGACTTCTCGAAAAGGACATGGAAAAGTTCGCGGTACCCGAAGAGAGCATGCGTGACTATTATGGGTACTGGACCGGAATCAACCACGTGCTGCGGCTCATCAACGAG
>CAITPF010000416.1 GCA_903894155.1 uncultured beta proteobacterium
GCCTTGCGACCCGCCCGTGCCCGCGCGATGACCGTCTTCATGATCTGTGCGGTGCCGTCGCCGATCTGGAACCCCAGGATGTCGCGCAGGCGCTGCTCCATTAACCCCCGGTCGTAGCCGCCATGTCCATGCATCAACAGGCACTGGTGCACGACCTCGTAGGCGAGCTTGGGCGCCCACCATTTGCTCATGGCCGCCTCGGTCGAATGCGGCAGGCCCTTATCCTTGAGCCATAGGGTCTGCAGGCACAGCAGGCGCGCAGCCTCCACCTGGGTATCGACATCGGCCAGGGTGTGCGATACCCCCTGGAAGGCCGACAGCGGCTGTCCGAACGCCTGGCGCTGCGTCACGTACTGCCAGGTTTCCTCCAGGGCGATGCGGGCCACGCCCAGCACCTGCATGCCGATCAGCGCGCGCGAGTAGTCAAAGCCCTGCATGACCTGCACGAACCCCTTGTTCTCGTCCCCGAGGCGGTGCGACGCGGGAATACGCACGTTCTCGAAAAACAGCGATCCGCGGCCGATGGCGCGCTGGCCATGGCAGTCAAAGCGGGTGCGCGCCAGGCCCGGCACATCCGTGGGCACCAGAAGCGCGGTCACGCCATGTGCACCGGATTCTGGCGTGCCCGTACGGCCGAAGACGACGACGGCATCGGCCTGGTCGGCCGCCGAGATCGAGGTCTTCTCGCCATTGATGACATAGTCGTCCCCCACCCGCTCGACGTTCAGGCGCAGATTCGCCGCATCGGATCCGCCACCAGGCTCGGTCAGCGCGATCGCGACCAGCGCGTCGCCCCGCGTCAGCCGTGCCAGCCAGGGATCGACGACGCCAGGCCTTCCATGGTGCGAAAGGATCTGGCCGTTGAGCGACGCGAGCAGGTTGACGTAGGCCAGGCTCAAGTCCGCACGCGAGATTTCCTCGTGGATCACGCCGGCCGCGAGGCAGCCCATGCCCTGTCCGCCATATTGCTCCGGCAACTCGGGGGCGATGTACCCCAATTCGCCCATCGCGCGCATCAGCCCGCGATCCAGCACGCGGGTCCTGTCCCGCTCCTGGAAGCCAGGTGCAACACGTGCCTCGGCAAAGCGGCGCACATGTCCGGCGAGCGCAGTCAGATCGTCATCAATGTAGGGATTCATGTCTTCCAGCCCAAGGGTCGTTTTATGGCAGCTTTATTTACCTGTGCCTGAGTTTACCCGTGGAGCACCATGGCGTTGAAGGGGTACGATAGTCGTGCGGGGACAAGGCATCATGCGCGTGACCGCAACCGGGCAGCGGACCGAGCTCGGCTGCATCGGAAAATTGCTCGGACTCTGGAGAAGGCAACCCGCTCATGAAACCGCCTGACGCAACCTCGGCCACTTCAATGCCGTCTGCACCAGCGGATGGGCAGGCCGCGGGCGCGATACCCGACAATCGCATCACCATCCGTCAATTGGCGGGCGCGACACGGCGGGGATGGCAACGCTGGATTCCAGGCCTCGCGATGCTGCGCGACTACCGCGCCAGCTGGCTGGCGCATGATGTGGCGGCCGGGCTGGTCCTGACGACAATCCTCGTGCCCGTGGGTATTGCCTATGCGACGGCGTCGGGCCTGCCAGGCATCTACGGCCTCTACGCCACGATCGTGCCGCTCGTCGCCTACGCGATTTTCGGGCCAAGCCGTATCCTCGTGCTCGGTCCGGATTCGTCGCTCGCGGCGATCATTCTGGCCATCACCCTTCCCCTGTCGGGCGGGGATCCGCTGCGCGCCGCGACGCTCGCCGCCGGCATGGCGATCGTCTCGGGGCTCGTCTGCATCGTCGCAGGCATCGCGCGCCTGGGCTTCGTGACCGACCTCCTTTCCAAGCCCATCCGGTATGGATACATGAACGGCATTGCGCTCGCGGTGTTGGTGAGCCAGGCCCCCAAGCTGTTCGGATTTTCCATGGAGCACGACGGCCCGATCATCGCCGTTTATAAAATTGGCACCGCGCTACTCGAAGGCGAAGCCAACCTCGTCTCGACCCTCATCGGGATATCGACGCTCGCGATCATCCTGCTGCTGCGCCGATTTCCTGCCGTGCCGGGAATTCTCATTGCCGTCGTGGCCGCGACACTGGTTGTTGCAGTCTTCGAGCTGGACACGACCGCCGGGGTGGCCGTGCTCGGCGCCCTCCCCCAGGGCCTGCCGGTGCCGGCGATTCCGTGGATGGCGGCGGGGGACATCATGCACATCATCATTGGTGGCTTTACCGTAGCGATGGTTTCCTTTGCAGACACGAGTGTGCTCTCGCGAGCCTATGCAACACGCAGCGGCAAGTACGTCGATCCGAGCCAGGAGATGATCGGGCTGGGTGTGGCCAACCTCGCTACGGGGTTCTTTCAGGGGTTTCCGGTCAGCAGCAGTTCGTCACGCACCCCGGTCGCCGATGCCGCCGGCGCTCGCACCCAGGTCACCGGCGTCGTCGGCGCGCTCTGCGTGGCCGCGCTGCTGGTCGTCGCCCCCAACCTGCTGGAAGACCTGCCCCAGTGCGCTCTCGGCGCGGTGGTCATATCGTCGGCGATTGGGCTTATTGAAATTCCCGACCTGATGCGCATCCGGCAAATGGAGCGCTGGGAATTCAGGCTTTCCGTGGGTTGCCTTTTCGGCGTGGCGATCCTGGGCGTGATCCCTGGCATTGGTCTGGCCATCGCGGCGGCGGTCGTCGAATTCCTGTGGTCAGTCTGGAGGCCGCACTTCGCGGTGCTTGGGCGGGCCGACAACGTCAAGGGCTATCACGACATCTCCCGCTATCCGCAAGCGCGCCAAATTCCGGGACTTGTGCTGTTCCGCTGGGATGCTCCGCTGTTTTTTGCGAACGTCGAATTCTTTCAGCAGCGCGTGCTCGAGGCAGTGATATCTTCGCCCACACCCGTGCGCTGGCTCGTGGTCGCCGCCGAGCCCGTCACGCGGCTTGACGTGACTGCTTCAGACGTCGTGGCTGCACTTGACCAGACGCTGTACGACGCGGGAATCGAAC
>CAITPF010000417.1 GCA_903894155.1 uncultured beta proteobacterium
AGCTGTTCGACATGGCAATGGCTGTCGATGCCGCCGGGCAATACCCACTTGCCGGTCGCGTCCACGTCCTCGCTGCCAGGCGTCAATCCACGGGCAAGCGCGACGATGCATCCGTCTCGCACGCCAATGTCCGCCTCGAACGTCGCGTCCGCGGTCGATATCCGGCCGTTGCGGATCGTCAGGTCAAACTGCGCGCTGTCTTTCGCCACCTTCTGCTCCCGATCGGTTGATTGACATCTTCCTCGTCCTGAAGGACGAGGTCTGTCGCGCCATTGATCAATGCGTTCCCGGGTAGGATCCGCCGTCGAGCAAGATGTTCTGGCCGGTCATGAAGCCGGATCGGGCACCGCAGAGATAGGCGCAGGCGTCGCCAAATTCGGCCGGGTCGCCGATCCGTCCGGCGGGCAGGCTGGCACCCCGCTCGGCGATCAGCTCTTCGATCGATTTGCCGGTCTTTCGCGCGCGCTCGCCCATCGTTTCCTTCAGGCGATCCGTCGCGAAGGGGCCGGGCAACAAGTTGTTGATGGTGACGTTGTGCGCGATCGTCTGGCGCGCAAGCCCCGCGACAAAGCCCGTCAGCCCGCTGCGCGCGCCGTTCGACAACCCCAGGATTTCGATCGGCATCTTGACCGAGCCCGACGTGATGTTGACGATGCGTCCGAACTTGCGCTCCATCATCTTGTCGACCGTCAGGCGGATGAGCTCGATCGGCGTGAGCATATTGGCGTCAAGCGCGGCAATCCAGTCCTCGCGACTCCAGTCCCGGAAATTGCCGGGCTTGGGCCCGCCTGCGTTGGTCACGAGGATATCCGGATCCGGGCACTGCGCAAGCACCGCAGCCCGGCCTTCCGGTGTCGTGATATCGACCGCAACCGTCACGACGCTGACGCCGGTTTCGGCACGAATATCCGCCGCTGCGGCCTCGAGCACCTCGCGCCCGCGCGCCAGCATCACCAGATCGACCCCCTCCCGGGCAAGCGAGCGGGCACACGCGAGCCCCAGCCCTTTGCTTGACGCACACACGATGGCACGCTTGCCGCGTATTCCGAGATCCATTCAGAGCCTCCTTGATCGACCGCAACGCGGACAGTGGGTCGGGGCATTTGCCGCCGATTTTCTTGTTACTCTTTTTACACCACCGAACAGGTTGATGATAGCCGGCACGCTGCTAGACTTGACTTATCGCGTGATCGTTGCCGTCCGGCAGCCCCTCGCCTGGAGTCCCGCAGCCGTGGAACGTACGATCTTTGTCATCAATCCCAACTCGACCCAGGCGGTGACCGATGCGTTTGACGCCGGCCTGCAGCCGTTGCGCGCACCTGGCCTGCCGGGCATCCGCAGCCTCACCCTGGCCGAGGGGCCGCCAGGCATCCAATCCCAGCTTGATGTTGAGCAGGTCACACTCCCCCTGGTGCAACTCGTACGCTCACTCGACGCGAGCCACGGAGAAAACGCCGCGGCCTACGTGATTGCATGTTTCAGCGACCCCGGCCTGCATGCGGTACGAGAGGCTACCTTCAAGCCGGTATTGGGCATCAGCGAATGCGGCGTGCTGACCGCCCTGACGCTCGGGCACCGCGTTGGCGTCATCGCCATCCTGCGCCAATCGATTCCGCGGCACATGCGCATGTTCGGCGCCATGGGCCTGACCGATCGCGTGGTGGCCGAGTTGCCCCTGGGGATGGGCGTGGTGGAGCTCGCCGACGCCGCGCGCACGCGCGCCGGGCTTCTGCGCGTTGGCAAGGCGTTGCGCGACGATCACCTGGTCGACGCGATCGTGCTCGGGTGCGCGGGCATGGCCGAGCATCGAGGCTGGCTGCAGGATCAATTGGGGATCGCCGTCATTGAGCCTGTGCAGGCTGCAGTCTCGATGGCGATCGGCAGGTTGTTGCTTGGCTGGGGCGCGTTGGCGGGCCCTTCGCGCGCGATCGACGCTTCGCCGACTTAGGGATGATGGCCGCAATCGCAGGGCTGGCGATCGCTTCGGGCTCACCGACAACCAGAAGCCCGCTTGACGCGGGCTTCTGGTTGAACGATCTCCGATCCGGGAAAGCCTAGAACGGGATATCGTCGTCGATCGTACCGAGCGCATCGGCGCCTGCCGCAGGCGCTTGCGGGCGTTGCGCCTGAGGGGGGCGGGCCGCAC
>CAITPF010000418.1 GCA_903894155.1 uncultured beta proteobacterium
GATCGTCGATGCCACGCTGATCAGCGCGTCGATTGCATTAGGCAGCGCGTTATGTGCGACGCTGCTCGCCATCGGCGCAAGCCTCGCGCTGACACGGTCGCAACTGCCCGGGCGGGCTGCACTGACGGCGTTTCTGCTGTCGCCCATTACGCTGCCGATGGTGGCCATTGGCATTGCGCTGATTCAGTTTTTTATCGCCACTGGAATCGCGTTCACCTGGTACAGCCTGCTGATCGGCCATATCGTTCTGGTGGTGGCCTATCCGATTCGAACGCTGGTCGCTTCGCTTGCGCTGTCGAACCCAAGCCTGGAGGAAGCGGGCCGCTCGCTGGGCGCGAGCAACTGGATGGTGTTTGCGACCGTGACACTGCCCCAGATGAAGCCCGGTCTGATGAGCGGGTTTCTTTTCGCGTTTCTGATCAGTTTTGACAATTACCCGATCAGCGTCTTCCTGGTGCGCGGCGGTTTGACGACCATGCCCATCGAGATATTGAACTACATCACCCAGAATCTCGACCCGACGCCCGCGGCATTCTCCACGCTCTACATTGTTTGCGTGAGCCTGCTGATTGCGCTGGCCGAGCGACGCTGGCGCATCATCTCTTATGCCATTCACTGAAGCAGCCCCATGACAGCTGGACTCGAACTCAAATCCGTCGGCGTCTGGATCGACGCAAACCCGATTCTCCGTCAGGTCGATCTTTCGGTCGCGCAGGGAGAGTGCGTCGCACTGCTCGGCCCTTCGGGTTGTGGCAAGACCACCACGCTCAGGACGGTGGCGGGCTTTATACAGCCGCAGGAGGGTGAGGTCTTCATCGCGGGCAAGCCGGCGAATGGATTGCCGCCCAACATGCGCAATGTCGGGCTGGTCTTCCAGGATTACGCGCTGTTTCCGCACATGACGATCGGTGAAAACGTCAGCTACGGGCTGCGCATGCGACGTGTCCCCAAAGACGAAGCCTCGCGGCGCGTCGATGAAGCCCTCGATATGGTGCAGTTGCACGCAGTGCGGGATCGCTATCCGGCGAACTTGTCAGGCGGTCAGCGCCAGCGTGTTGCCCTGGCGCGCGCGCTTGTGATTCGGCCGGACATTCTGTTGCTCGATGAGCCGCTTGGCGCCCTGGACCGCAAGTTGCGGGACCGCATGCAGGTCGAGCTCAGGCAACTGCAGCGTCACCTGGGGATCACGACCATCATCGTGACGCATGACCAGGAGGAGGCGCTGTCGCTCGCCGATCGCGTGGCGGTCATGTTTGAGGGCTCCATTCGGGAGATCGGGGCCCCGGCCGCGCTCTACGAACGGCCCTCCAGCCGCGAGGTCATGGATTTCCTGGGGATCTCCAACTGGCTGCCGGCAGATATCATCGGCACGCGGGAAGACGGGCGTGTGCTGGCGCAGACTGCGGGTATTCAGATCGCGCTGCCCCGGTCGGCGACTGTGACCGGCGCACGTGTCGATCTGGGCCTGCGCCCGGAGTACCTGCGGTTTGTCGCGCTCGACGAAACGGGCGACTGCCTGGTTGATGCCTCAATTGTCGAGTGTGTCTACAAGGGGGGGCTTGTCGAAGTTCACGTCCGGCTGCAGAATGGGCAGCGGCTGATCGCGCGATCGGGTCTGAGCGAAGTGACCACCTATGGGCTCGATCGGCTCGGCGAGAATGTCAGATTGCGCATTGATCCGGATCGTCTGCAAGTGTTCAGTGCATCATGAAGCGGGGAAACTATGACCGATAGAAAAGTCAACGACGTGGGCGGCTTGCCCGGCGGGCCCATTGTGCAACAGGACCACGCCCTGACGCTGCACGAAAAGCGCATCGACGCGATGCTGATGCTGCTCACCAGTGCGCGCATCGGCGCATTCAAGGTCGATGCGCTGCGCCGCGCGATCGAGGCTCACACGCAGGGCGAATACCATAAGTATGGGTATTACGATAAGTGGATCAGAGCCATTCGCGATCTGTTGATCGAGCAGGGCATCCTTACGTCTGCCGAAATCGACGCGCGCATCGCTGTGGTGCGCGCACGTCTCAAGGGGGCCGGCGCATGAACGATTCGCACCTGGATCCACGACTGGC
>CAITPF010000419.1 GCA_903894155.1 uncultured beta proteobacterium
CGCCCACCGGCTTGCCGCCGCCGAGCACACGTTCGTCCAGGGGCAACGCGGCATCCTGGATCGAGAACAGCGCGTTGACCTCGCTCGAGCCGTACAGGCCCCGCAGCGGAAATCCGCGCGGGATCAGTTCGCGCGCCAGGTCACCGAAGCGGGGGCTGAACGCGGCCGACCCGAACACGCGCAAATGCGGGAAAGGAACCGGTATCGACACGATCGCGATGAGGCGCCGAAGCATTTCGTCGCTACCGAACATGTGCGTGATCCGGTGTTGCGCCATCAGCCGACAGGCCTCGTGATCCTCGAAAATGTCCATCATGACAACCGGGACCCCGCCTGCCATGGCGCCGAGCACGCTGTTCAGGCCGAAGACCCCGCACAGGGGCAGGGCGGTGAGCAGCGCGTCGCCGGGTTCGCCGAAGCCAAAGCCCCGGGCCACGTCCTTCGCGTGCGTGCTCAGTGTGCGCTGCGTGTGCATGACCAGTTTGGGTCCGCGGGTGGTGCCCGATGTGGTGAAAAAAACCATGGGCGCATCGGGATCGATGGGTGCGCGCGGCACGAAATCGGGCTCGGGCTCAGATTCCTTGAGGCGCAGCGGGATCACCGGCCTTCCCAGAATGGGATTCAGAGGCCCGTCGGCCGCATCGATTTCGACCGCGCGCGTCAGGCCGGGCAGCGTCGCGGGATCGATTCCACGCAGGATCTCCGGGAAGTCGATCTTGTGGAAAGACGGCTGCATGACCAGCATCGACGCCTGAGCATTCGAGAGGATATAGTGCAACTCGTGGCTGCGGTATCGCGTGTTGACGGCCACCAGGGTCGCGCCGACCCGGGCCAGCCCGAACAGCAGTGCGAGCCACTCGACACGGTTCACGACCCAGACGGCGACTTTGTCGCCGGGGCCCACGCCATGGGCCGCCATCCAGGCGGCAGCCTGCGCGCACAACCTGTCAAACTGTGCCACCGAGATCCTGTGCTCGCCCTCGATGATCATCGTGTCGTCGGGCGATCGGGCGAGCCAGTCCGCGTAGACTGAACGCAGCGTATCGGTTTGCTCCATTAGTACAACTCCATCAGCTCCGCATTGTCTGTGAAGTCGGCGGGCAGACCTTCGCGGATCACTTCGCCGGATTTCATCACCATCACGCGATCGGAAATCCGCAGTGCCTCGCGCACGTTCTGCTCGACGATCAGGATCGACATGCCGCGCTCCTGCTGAAGCGCGCGCACGGGCCCAAGCAGATCCTGGAACAATTTGGGCGCCAGTCCGATCGACGGTTCGTCGAGCAACAGGCAGCGCGGCTGGCTCAGCAGGGCGCGCCCGAGAGACACCATTTGCTGCTGGCCACCCGACAGCGTGCCAGCGCGCTGGCCATAGAAACTCTTGATCATGGGCAGTACGCTCATCACCCAATCGAGCCGGTCTGACTGCTGCGCAGCCGGGATGCCGTTAGCCCAAAAGCCGAGCCGCATGATCTCCGCCACGGTGAGGCCCGGAAACACACCGCGCCCCTCTGGTACCAGGGCAATGCCTGCGGCATTCATTGCCCGCGGGTCCGGTCGCGCGACGGGTTTCCCCTCCAGCAGGATCGTGCCGCGCGTGCAAGGCACCAGGCCGAACAGCGCCTTGAGCAGCGTGGATTTGCCCGCGCCGTTGTGGCCGATGAGGCATAGCACCTCGTTGTGCGCCAGGCGCACGCTGATGCCGTCGAGCACCGGTCGCCCGCCCCAGCCGACCTGCAGGTCTCGTGCCTCAAGAAACGCCGGGGCGCTCATGCGCGGTCTCCGAAATAAATGGCGGCCAGGTGCGGATCCTTGAGGATCTCCTGCGAGGTCCCCTGGGCGAGCAGCTTGCCCTGGTCGAGAAAGGCGACGCGGTCCGACAGCTGGCTGACGATATCCAGGTTGTGCTCGATGATGCAGATGGTGACGCCGCGCGCGGCATAATCGCGCAACAGGGTGACGAACCGGTCGAAAGACCGCGGGTCCAGGCCGGAGGCCGGTTCGTCGAGCAGCCACAGTTTGGCTTTACTGGCCATGATGCGCGCCAGGCTCAGGAACTTGCGCTCGGCATACGCGAGATCGACGGCCCGTGCATGACGCTTGTCCGCGAGTGAAGTCTCCGCGAGGATTTCCTCGACCCGTGACCGTGCCACACGCTCGCCGCTTTGCCACAGCCACGCACTGCGTTCCATCACGGTCAGGATGTTTTCCTCGACCGTCATCTGTCCGAACAGGCGCAGATCCTGGAAGGTGCGCCCGATGCCCATGCGCGCGATGCGCCACGGCTCGATCCCGGCAAGAGGCCGGCCTAGCCAGTGCACCGTTCCGCTTGTGGGGACGAGATGGCCGGTGATGAGGTTGAACAGCGTCGTCTTGCCGGCGCCGTTGGGCCCGACCAGCGTCGTGATGACCCCGCCCGGAAGGTCGAGCGTGACATCCGAGATGGCCTGCAGGCCTCCGAAGTGTTTGCTCAGGTTGCGCACCTGCAGCAGGACCTGGTGGGCAACGCGCGTGTCCGTCATGAGGATTTCCCCTCGGTGCGCCCGCCAACCAGTCCGCCTGGCCGGAACATCATCAGCAGCACCATCGCGCCGCCATAGACGATCTGCTGGATCGCGCCGAGTTCGGCAGGTGGCAGGAAAGGAAGGTACGTGAGCGCGGCCGGCAGCGACATCAGGAGCGCCGCGCCGACGACCGGGCCGAACAACGTCCCCGTGCCGCCGATGATCACCATTGCCATCAGGACGATCGAGGTTTCGAGCATGAAGCTCTCGACGTTGATGAAGCTCATGTAGAACGCATACAGCGTGCCTGCCACCCCGGCCAGCCCTGCGGAGACCGCGACCGATAGCGTCTTGACGGCGTTGACGTGCTTTCCATAGGCCTGCGCTGCGGATTCACTGTCCCGGATGGCCATCAGGCTGCGGCCGAAGCTGCCCCGCACGAGCAAGGCCGTGGCGATCAGTACCAGTGCCAGCGTTGCGATTGCGAGCAGCAGAAAGGAGCTGTCGTCGTTGAACGTGTAGCCAAACAGTGTCGGGCGCGGGATGCCGATCATGCCGCCCAGCCCCCCGGTCACTGACTTCCATTCCGAAAATATGGTCACCCCGATCACTTGCAGCCCCATGGAGGCCGCCACGAAGTATTCGCCGCGAACGCGCAGCGCGGGCAATGCCAGGGCCATCGACAGAATGGCCGTCAGGCCTGCCGAGGCGGCCATGCAAACGAGCAGTGAATCGGTGACGTGCAAGGCCAGGTAAGCGGTGGTGTATGCGCCGACGCCAAAGAAGACCGCGTGCGCGAGCGAAAAGATTCCCGCATAGCCCATGATGAAGTTCAGCGTCAGCGCCAGGATGGCGTTGATGCAGAAGAGCACGGCGATGTTTTGAAGGTAGGCGAGCATCTGCGTTGTTCTGTCAGGACACGACCGCGCGCCCGTACACGCCGCCCGGGCGGAACAGGATGAACAGGAACAGGATGACGAAGGTCACCGCTTCGCTCCACTGCGGATCAACGATGGCGAGGCAGACGTTTTCGGCCATGCCCAGCAGCAAACCAGCCAGGGCCGCGCCCCGCAGGCTGCCCACGCCGCCGACGATGGTCGCGGCGATGCTGATCAGCATCACGTGGTTGCCCATCGAGGGATTCAGGCCCGAGGTCGACGCGGTCAGGATGGCTGCCGGTACGACGAGCACCGATCCGATCAGAAAGACATACTGCGAAAGGCGTCTTGGTGTGAGCCCATACACGCGCACGAGTTCGGGGTTCTCGCCGAGCGCGCGCAGTGCGATGCCCAGGCTTGTGCGCGTCAGCAGGACCTGCAGGATTGCGAAGCAGGCGATCGCGCATGCGACGATGACACCCCCGATGGGCGCCACGAACAGCCCGGGCAGCAGTTCAAGGCTTTTCGAAAGCGGCGTGCTCACAGTGACCATGCCGCGGCCGAACACCATCGAGATCACGTTTTGCACAACGATCGCGGCCCCGAACGAGGCGGCGAATACGGTAAAGAAGGATCCTTCGTGGCGCTGGATCACGGCGTACACCCACCGGTCGAGTGCTACGCCGAACGCCCCCGCGCAGACGGCGCAGACGAGCGTCGAGACGACGGGGTCAAGGTGGAACACCGCGTAGCACTGATAGAACGCGAACCCGGCGATGGTGAACGTGGCGCCATGCGCGGCATGGAATACGCGCGTCATGCCGAAGATCAGCGAGAAGCCTGCCGCGACCAGCGCGTAGAGCGCGCCGGTCTGCAGCCCGTTGATCAGCAGTTGGGCAAGCAGCATGGACCCAAATCCGCCCTGTGATCAGTCGTGATGATTCACTTGCCTGCGGCGATGATTTTCGTGCTGCCGTCACCCACGATCTCGTTGACCTGGATCGGCGACTTGACGGTGCCGTCCGCGGCGAAGGAAACCGTGGCCCCGACGAACTCGAACGACGGCGTTGCCTTGCGCTGGGCGAGCAGGTTCTCGCCGGTGATTGGCTTGCCGGCCTTTTCCAGCGCTGCGGCGAGATCGGCGAAGGTCATCACGGCGTTGTAGTAATTCAGCACGTACATGCTGGGATCCTTGCCGAACTTGGCGCGGTAATCCGCGACCATGCGCTTGGTGAGCGCATCGTTCTTGTCGAGGCTGACTTGCTGGCTGGTAAACAGAGCGCCTTTGGACTCGGGCAGGGTGAGCACCGAAGGCATGGAGAACGCCGAGTAGCTGGCGATCGGCTGGCTCACGCCGTTGTCGCGCAACTGCTTGGTCAGCTGGACCTGCTGGTTGCCGTACGATGCGATGTAGACCGCGTCGGGCTTGGTGTCGCGCACGCGTGCCGCGATGCCAGAGAATTGCTGCGCCGTCGCCGGGATCGAGAACGATCCCGCGAGTTCGCCGCCCGCCGCCTTGAGCTCGCTGCCGAGATCCTCGAGAATGGCCTGCCCGAGCGGGTCGTCGACGTAGACAAGCGCAATGCGCTTATAGCCCTTCTCCTTGACCAGGTACGGCACGATGGTGCGCACCTCGAAGTTGGCCAGCGGGATCGTGTTCCAGAAGTACTCGCCCAGCGTGGCGAGATCCGGGCCCACGCCACCGCCGTTCACCATGACGGTCTTGGTGCGCGTGCCGATTGGGGCGATGGCTTTCGAGACGCCGGTGAAGGCGGAAAGCACGAATGGCACCTTGTTGACGTTGATGAGTTTGTTGGCGGCGATCACGCCTTGCGCCGGCAAGGCCTGACTGTCCTCATAGACAACGCTGAGCTTGCCAGACAGCTTCTTGTCGGCATTCACGTGCGCGACGGCGAGATCCACTCCGCCGCCGAACACCTGCCCGTATTCGGCGTTTGCGCCGCTCATGGGGAAGGCTGCGCCGAGGTGATGTCGGCAGCGACCGCGGGAAGCGCGAGGGCAGCGTTCAGGATGGCCAGGCCGGCCAGTAGTTTTTTCATGGTTGTCTCCTGTTGAGGATTCTATTGTTACGTTGGGGCGCCCGGTCCGCCATCCGGCGTAACCCGTTGCCCCACGGGGGTCCTTGCGACCCTCTTTGTGCCAGATTAACCCAAGTCGCGTCCCAGCACCTCGCGAAGGATCTCCTTGCTGTGCTCGCCCAGCATCGGGGCGGGATGTCGGTACTGGACCGGGGTCGCCGAAAAGCCCATGGGGCTTGCCGTCGTGGGCGAGCTGCCGCCGGCAGGGTGCGGAATATTCTTCCAGATGTCGCGCGCGATCACCTGCGGATGCGCGAAGACCTGGTCAATCGTCTGAATCGGACCGCAGGGCACGCCAGCGCCCTCAAGCGTTGCGATCCAGTCGTCGCGCAGGCCGGTCCCCATGATCTTTTCAAGCTGCGGGATCAGTTCGCCCCGGTTGACGATGCGCAGCCCGTTCGTGGTGAATTTCGGGTCATCCGCAAGTTGCGGCGCCCCGATGGCCCTGCAGTACGCGCGGTATTGGGAATCATTGCCCACGGCCACGATCATGAACCCGTCAGCAGTTTTGAACACCTGATACGGCACGACGTTCTGGTGTGCGTTGCCGGCGCGCTGCGGCGCGCGCCCGGTCGTCATGAAGTTCAGGTTCTGGTTGGCCAGCATGGCGACGTGGCAGTCGAGCAGGGCGATGTCCAGGTGCTGCCCCAGACCGCTGCGATTGCGCTCCTGAATGGCGGCCAGGACCGCCACCGTTGCATACATTCCGGTGATGATGTCGGTGACCGCCACGCCTGCCTTCTGCGGACCGGCGCCCGGCAGGCCATCGCGTTCGCCAGTGATGCTCATCAGGCCGCCCATCCCCTGGATCATGAAGTCGTAGCCCGGCCGATCGGCGTAAGGGCCGGTCTGGCCGAAGCCTGTGATCGAGCAATAGATCAGGCTGGGAAATTCGTCCTTCATGCTGGCGTAATCCAGGCCGTACTGGCTGAGTCCGCCGACCTTGAAATTTTCAACCAGCACGTCGCAGTGCTTTGCGAGTTCCCGCACGAGCGCGGCGCCCTCTGCACTTGCAAGGTCAATCTCGATGGAGCGCTTGTTGCGGTTGGCGCTCAGGTAATAAGCTGCCTCGGTGGTGTCCTTGCCTTCCATGTCCTTCAGGAAGGGAGGGCCCCAGGCCCGCGTGTCGTCGCCAATGCCGGGACGTTCGACCTTGATCACGTCCGCCCCCAGGTCGGCGAGGTTTTGCGTGCACCAGGGACCTGCGAGCACGCGCGAGAGATCCAGTACCCGAATTCCTGCCAGGGGTGCCTGCCGTTCCAGCGTCATGCTTTGATCCCGGCAAAACCGTGGCTCATCACCACAATGTCGCGCTCGGCGACTTTGGCGCGGAACTGCACGCCGCCCGCTGTTTTCCACATCTCCACTGCCAGCGTTTCGCCCGGGAAGACCGGCGAGGAAAATCGCGTGTTGAGCGATGTCAGCCGTGTTCCATCGCCTTCGCACGCCGCCTGCACGATCGCGCGTGCTGCGACGCCGTATGTGCATAAGCCGTGCAGGATGGGGCGTGGATAGCCAGCGGCGGATGAAACCGCAGGATCGGCGTGCAGCGGGTTGTCGTCTGCGCTCAGCCGATAGATCAGCGCGGCTTGTGGCAGGGTGGGAAGTGCGCAGGTCAGGTCTGGCGCGCGCTCCGGGGTGGCGGTCAGTTGCTCGGGGCTGGCATCGCTTTGGGCCAGGCCACCGTCGCCGCGACAGAAGGTGGTCTGCGCGATGGTGGCGATGTGGTGACCGTCGCCGTCGTGCAGCGTGCGTTCGGTGATCACCAGCGCACCTTTGTCCGCCCCCTTGTCGATCACGTGCGAGATGTGGCTGCGCCCGACGATACGGCCTTCGGGCGCAAGGGGCCGGTGGATCGTCAGCCGCTGCTCGCCGTGGACGAGCTTGACCCAGTTGACGCCCGCCTTCGGATCCTTCATCCAGAACCCGGGGTAGCCGAGCACCACCGACATGGTCGGAAACGCCTGCATATTCTGCTCGTAGACGTATTTCAGGTGATCGGGGTTGGTCGGCTCATGCCCGAACCCGATTCCCAGCGCGTAGAGGATGCTGTCCTTCTTCGTGTGGGTTCGGTCGATCACGGGAAACGACCAGTTCTTGATGATGTGGTAATCCATGTCGGCGAGTGTCTCGTGGCGTCGTTGGTCGGATGGCTGGCGAATCGAATCGAATCGGATCAGATCAGATCAGATCAGATCAGATCAGATCAGATCAGATCAGATCAGATCAGATCAGATCGGATCCCAGTCGATCGCCTCGGGCGAGCGCTCGAGCGCCATGAAGTGGTGGCGCAGGGCGGGTGCGGCGATTTGCGCGATCGTTTCGGGCGTCCAGCCTTCGCTCATGTGCACCGAGCGCACGGGGCGCGGTTGACTGAACAGCATGATTTCGTTGGCGCGCACGCCAAAGATTTGCGCGGTGACGTCCTTTGCGGCGTCGCTGGCCAGGAAGACCGCCATCGGGGCGATCTTGCTCGCTTCCATTTTCTGAAGCTTGACCACGCGGGCCTTTTCTTCCGGCGTGTTGGCCGGGATCGAGCTTGTCATGCGGCTCCAGGCGAAGGGCGCGATGCAGTTCGAGCGCACGTTGTAGCGCGCCATGTCCAGGGCGATCGATTTCGAAAGCGCGGCGATTCCGAGCTTGGCAGCCGAGTAGTTGGCCTGGCCGAAGTTGCCGATCAGCCCCGAGGTGGAGGTCATGTGCACGAACGCGCCTGATTCCTGCTCGCGGAAGTGGTTGGCCGCAGCGCGGCTCACGTAGAAGGTACCGTTCAGGTGCACGTCGATGACCTGGGTCCACTCCTCGTCGCTCATCTTGTGGAACACGCGGTCGCGCAGGTTGCCGGCATTGTTGACGACGATGTCTATGCGGCCGAATTGCTCGATCGCAGTCTGGATAATGTTGTTCGCGCTCGCACGCGTGGCCACGCTGTCCGTGTTGGGGACAGCCTTGCCGCCTGCCTTGATGATTTCCTCGGCGACCTGCTGGGCGGGACCGGCACTGGTCGAATCGCCAGAGAGGCTTGCGCCGATGTCATTGACGACGACCTTGGCGCCCGCTGCGGCCATGGCCAGGGCAATGCCGCGGCCAATGCCACCGCCTGCGCCGGTTACGACGGCCACTTTTCCTGCCAGCATTTCACTCATCACGATCTCCGTTTGTTATTGCGGGGCGCGCGCCCCGTGGGAAAGTTGCACTGGGTCGCGCATGCGCGATGGCAGGCACAACCGGTAACTCGCAATAGTAGAGTTAATATCGTCGGGTCGGTATTCAGATTTGAGAATGCCTGCCTTTGCATTGTTGAAACAGGCAGGCTCGGAGAACCCCATGGCAAGCGGATTTTTCAGGACGGCCTCGCGCCGTGCTTTCATTGTTGGCGCTGCTTTTGCGGCTTGTGGTTCGATCCTGGGCGGCGACGCGCTGGCACAGGACAAATGGCCTGAACGCGCGGTGACGTTTATTGTTCCGTTCCCGCCGGGCGGCCCTGTGGACGCGACCGCACGTCTGACCACGCAGCCGCTCGCCCAGTTGTGGTCGGTAGCAACGCCCATCGAGAACAAGGCGGGCGCTGGCGGCATCCTCGGCGCGCAGGCTGCAGCCAAGTCCCCGGCGGACGGCTATCACTTTTTCTTCGCCGCGATCCACCACTCGGTGCTGCCGAGCCTGAAAAAGAACCTGTCCTACGATATCGAGAAGGACTTCGTTCCGGTGGGCCTGGCTGCGCGTTTTCCGATCGTGCTGGTCGTGAATCCAACGTTACCCGTGAATACGGTGGCTGAGCTCATCGCCTATGCAAAGGCCAATCCGGGCAAGCTCTCCTTCAGTTCATCTGGCACCGGCGGCGGAACGCACCTCGCGGGCGAACTCTTCAACAGCATGGCCGGGACGACGATCCAGCATGTTCCCTACAAGGGCAGCGCGCCGGCGATGCAGGACCTCGTTGGCGGTCAGGTACAGGTCATGTTTGCCGATGGCCCGTCGGCGCTTCCGTTCGTCAAGGCGGGCAAGATTCGTGCGCTGGGCGTCGGGAACCCCGAGCCTTCGGCGTTCTTCCCGGGTGTGCCGACGATTGCCTCTTCCGGACTGCCCGGCTATGAGGCCTATTCCTGGACAGGCATCGTTGCGCCCGTGGGCACACCCCAGGCGATCGTCGAGCGCGTCAATGCGGATCTGGTGCGGGTGCTCAGGGACCCGAAGACGGCCGAGTCCCTGATCGCCGCGGGTGCCGAGCCGATGCCGGATTCGCCGGCCGAGTTCAAGGCCTTCATTTCGCACGAGATCGCCAAGTGGGGCGACATCATCCGCCGCGCCAACATCAAGGTCGACGACTGACCCGAACGGAGTCCGGGGCAGTCACGTTTCGCTTCCGGATCGATCTCAGTCGACCTCCCCCTGCCCTGAACGACGGGGCTTGCCGTGCCGCTGGTTGATCACAGCGCGTCAAGCCGCTCTTTCGCGGCGCGATACTCCACGATCATCCGGTCCACCAGCGCGCGCACGGGCAGCACGGCGTCGATCCCGCCAACACCCTGCCCGGCACCCCAGATGTCCTTCCATGTTTTAGGTCGCGAATCGCGGTTGAGCGAGACCTCGCGGGCGCCGACCATTGCACCGCGCACTTCTGCAGGATCGATGCCCGCGGCGACGATGCTGGGCACCAGGTAGTTGCCTGGCACCCCCGTGAAGAACGGTGAGTACACAATATCGTCGGACGTAGAGGAAAGGATCATGTTGCGGTAGGCATGTGACGCCATCGATTCCTCAGTGACGATGAACCGGGTGCCGATATAGCCGAACTCGCAACCGAGCGCGAGCGCGGCCAGCACATCCTTGCCGTGCGTGATGCAACCCGAAAGGATCAGCGGGCCGTCGTAGAACTCGCGGATTTCATTGACCAGCGCGATCGGATTGAGCGGCCCTGCGTGGCCACCGGCGCCCGCGGAAACCAGAATCAACCCGTCGACGCCGGCGTCGATCGCCTTGCGTGCATGCTTGGCGTTTGTTACGTCATGCAGCACCGCGGCGCCGTATTGATGGACGCGTTCGACGACTTTGCCCGGTGCGTGCAGCGAGGTGATGTAGATCGGCACTTCGTGCTCTGCGCAGATTTCGAGATCACCTTCCCATCGGGGATTGGAGGGATGGATGATCAGGTTGACCCCGAAAGGCGACACGATCTCGCCAGGGTGCGCCTGGCGGTAGGCGTCCAGGCGGTGGCGAATCTCCTTGAGCCAGACGGGCAGTTCTTCCTGCGGGCGGGCGTTGAGGGTCGGGAAGGTTCCGATGATCCCGGCCGTGCACTGCGCGACGACGAGGTCGACGCCCGACACCAGGAACATCGGTGCACCGATGACGGGGATGCGTGTTTGTGCGCGCAATTGTGCGCACACGGAAGATTGGCTCACGATTTATCCTCAGCGACTTGTGGTCATTGCGGCAGGATGTTGCCCTTTTGGACAACGCCCTGCCACATCACGTATTCACTGCCAATTCGGGCGGCAAGTTCGGTCGCGCCCACGCCGTCATCGACGATATAGCCAACATCCTCGACAGCCTTGCGAAACGCGGGATTCTTGCGCACGGACTCAAGCGCCGTGCGCAGTTTGGTCACGACAGGTTCGGGCATTTTCAGTGGGCCGATCACAGCGAACCAGCCGACAACTTCGTATCCCGGGATGCCGGCCTCGATCATGGTCGGTACGTTGGGGATGCTCGGATTGCGCGTCTTTGACGTCACGGCAAGCCCTCGCGCCTGGCCGCTTTCAATGAAGTTCCTGCCGGTACCAATGATGTCGAACATGAACGTGATTTTGCCGCTCACCACATCCATCATCGCCGGTGAATTGCCTTTGTAGGGAACGTGCAGCATTTCCGTTCCGGTCGACTGGCGCAACAATTCGGCCGACAGGTGGTTCGAACCGCCAACGCCTGCCGAGCCGAACGCCACCTTTTCGGGATTGGCCTTGGCGTACGCGACGAGCTCTGCGACGGTCTTCGCCGGAATCTGCGGCCCGATCAACAAGACGTTGGCGTACTGAACGACCCCGCCGATCAGGGTGAAATCCTTGCGTGGGTCGAAGAGGGTGCTGCGCTGGACAACTGGCGTGATCGTCATGCTCGGGCTGGCAACGAAGTTCAGGGTGTAACCGTCCGGGGCGGCCTTGGAGGTGTAATCGGCAGCGATCATGCCGCTTGCGCCCGCCTTGTTCTCCACCACGACGGATGCATTGAGCTGCTCAGCCAGGAATCGCGCGAAGATCCGGCCGGTGGCGTCGACGGGCCCGCCTGCCGGATAGCCGACAAGCAGTTTGATCGGGCGTTCGGGCCACGTGGCTTGCGACTGCGCGGGTGCGCAACCCAGCGCGCAGAGCAGCAGGCTGGCCGCCTGAAGCAGATGAAGTCGTTTCATGATGAAGTTCTCCAGTAAATCGGTGTGTGCCTTGTTTCAGGGCCGGGCGTAAGCGGGATGGCCGTCTGCGTTGCGGCGGATGATTCCGATTCGATCGGGGTTTGCGTCTGGCGCGAGCAGCGGTGCGCCGGAGCATTTTGCCAACGCATCGAGTGTCAGGCCCTCGACCATGGCGCGCACGACGAATCCTTGCTGCATGACGTCGATGATCGCCAGGTCCGTGTAGACATGGTCGACGACGCCCAGGCCGGTTGGAGGATAAGTCACACGCTCGAGCAGCTTGGGCGATCCGTCCCGGGCGACGTGCTCCATCATCACGATGACCTGCTTTGCACCCACGGCAAGATCCATCGCGCCGCCGATCGCCGCGATCGCGTCCGGTCCGTTGGTGATCCAGTTCGCCAGATCGCCGTTGGCACCCACCTGGAACCCGCCGAGTATGGAGTAATCGAGGTGGCCGCCACGCATCATCGCGAACGATACGGTGTGCTCGGTGATGGATGCGCCGGGCAGCAGCGTCACGGGCGTGCGGCTCGCATTGATCAGGTCCCGATCGATTTCGTCGCCCACCGCGGGGCGTCCGCTGCCGAGGATGCCGTTTTCGCTGTGCAGGATGATTTCGCGGTCTGTCGGCAGATAATCCGACACCATCGTCGGCATCCCGATGCCAAGGTTGACGTAGACGCCGTCGGGCAAATCATGCGCGACCAGGTAGGCGATCTCCGCGCGGGTCAGTGGCTTGGGCTGGCTCATCGTGCACCTCCAACGGCCACCACGGCCTTGACGAAGATTCCAGGGGTCATCACATGCTCGGGCGCGAGTTCGCCCAGTGCGACGACGCGATCGACCTGCACGATGCTGTGGCGTGCCGCCATGCACATCACGGGCCCGAAGGCGCGGCCGGCGTAGCGATAGGTCAGGTTGCCCCACCGGTCGCCAAGGTGCGCGCGCACCAGCGCGAAGTCCCCGTGCAGGGGCTGCTCGAGGATATAGCCCTTGCCGTCGATGACGCGGCTTTCCTTGCCCTCTGCGACGAGTGTGCCATAGCCCGTGGGCGTGAAAAATGGGCCCAGGCCCGCGCCAGCGGCGCGAAGTCGCTCGGCGAGCGTGCCTTGCGGCATGCATTCGAGTTCGAGTTGCCCGGCCCGGTAGGCCGCGGCGAACACCTCGGAATTGACCGGACGCGGGTGCGAGCAGACGACTTTGCGCACGCGGCGGGCCAGGATCAGGCCCGCGATCCCGACTTCATGCGTGCCTGCATTGTTGCTGATGATGGTCAGGTCGCGCACGCCCTTGTCCAGGACTGCCTTGAGCAGATCGTACGGGATGCCCGATTCGCCGAAACCGCTGACCATGATGGATGCGCCATCCTGGATCGGCTCGATGGCCTGCTCGATGGTTGCCTTGATTTTGTCCAGCATGTTGGCTGCGTCTATTCCATCGTCAGGTTGGCCGCGTCGACGATTTTTTTCCAGCTCTCGCGTTCGCGGTCGACGAAGGCGGCGAATTCCGCCGGTGTGTTGCCCCCGGGCGTGCCGCCCATTTCGATGAACCGGTTGCGGATCTCCGGCGTTTCAAGCACCTTTTTCGTTGCCTGCTGAATCTTGTCGATGATGTCCGGCGGCGTGCCGGCTGGCGCGAACAAGCCGAACCAGGCAGTCACGACCATGTCCTTGATGCCGGCCTCGGCCATGGTCGGCACGTCAGGCAGTTGCGGTGAGCGCTGGGCGCCAGTGATCGCAAGTGCGCGGAATTGCCCCGACCGGATGAAGGCGATCGAACTCGGCAGGTTGTCGATGACGAACGTCACCTGGCCTGCGAGCAGGGCGGCGACCGCAGGCCCCATGCCTTTGAACGGGACGTGCGTCATCGTGATGCCGGTGCGCTGGGTGAGCATTTCGGATGACAGGTGCGGCGATTGCCCCGTGCCCGACGAACCGAAGGAATAGATGCCCTTGGGGTCGTTGCGGATCGCTTCGACGAGTTCCTGCACCGTCTTGTAGGGCGATTTGCTGTTGACCTCGAGAATGTTGGGAACCGCCACCACCAGGGTCACCGGCGCGAAGTCTGTGGGCTTATAGGGCAAGGCCTTGTACAGGCTGTAGTTGATCGCGTTGGGGCCGATATTGCCGAAATCGAGCGTGTAGCCATCGGGTGCTGCGCGCGTGAGCGCCTGCGAGCCGATGATGCCGGCCGCGCCTGCCCGGTTCTCGACCACGACGGTCGTGCCAAGCGCCGCGCCGAGCTTTTCGCTGATCAGCCGCGCCGAGATGTCAGCCGTGCCGCCGGGCGCCGCCGGCACAATGAGAGTGATCGGCCTTTCCGGCCATGCGGCCTGGCTGGCGGAGCCAGCCGTCAAGCCGATGAACGCCAGCAGGCAGGATCCGAGCTTTATTTTCATCATAGTCTCCTCGTTCGCGATCGCGATCGTGAACCGGGATTGTAGGTTGGGTTTGGGTGCGCAGGGGATTTCTCAAGGCGGAACGGAGACTTCCAAAATGCGAGATTCCCGCCCGGGGGGTGGCGGTAAGATGGCGACCACTAGGAGAAAAGCCCATGGATCTGACCTGGACCGCCGAGGAGCGCGCCTTCCGTACGGATGTGCA
>CAITPF010000420.1 GCA_903894155.1 uncultured beta proteobacterium
AACATCACCGGAATTTACACGCTCACGCCGACGCTCGCCGGCTGAGCGCGAACGGCGGCGGGGGCGGCAGAGGCACACAGGCTGAGGCTGAGGCTGAGGCTGAGGCTGAGGCGGTGGCGGTGGCGGTGGCGGTGCCCCTTGAGATCCGACAGCCAGGCGCCGTCGTTCGCTTCGAGGCTGCTCCCTGCAGAGGGCATGCCTGCCGCAGTACACTATCCGATTCCGAAAATCGCCCCACTCTATATAGTCAGGAATTTTCATGTTTGATCGAACCCTTACCCTTGACCGCGTCGACCCCGAGGTCTGGGCTGCCGTCCAGCAGGAAGACAAGCGCCAGGAGCAGCACATCGAGCTGATTGCCTCCGAAAACTACGCCAGCCCCGCCGTCATGCAGGCTCAGGGCACCCAGCTGACCAACAAGTACGCCGAAGGCTATCCGGGCAAGCGGTATTACGGCGGTTGCGAGTATGTGGATATCGTCGAGCAACTCGCGATCGATCGTCTCAAGGCGCTCTTTGGCGCCGAGGCTGCCAACGTCCAGCCGAACTCGGGCTCCCAGGCCAATCAGGCCGTGTACCTCGCTGTCCTCAAACCCGGCGATTCGGTGCTGGGCATGAGCCTGGCCGAAGGCGGTCACCTCACCCACGGCGCTTCGGTGAATGCTTCGGGCAAGCTCTACAACTTTCACCAGTACGGTCTGGATGCCAATGAAGTGCTCGACTACGACCGCGTCGAGCAACTGGCAAAGACCGAAAAGCCCAAGCTCATCGTGGCCGGCGCGTCGGCGTATTCGCTGCGGATGGATTTTGAGCGGCTCGCCCGCATTGCCCACGACAACGGCGCCTTGTTGCTCGTTGACGTCGCGCACTACGCAGGGCTGGTGGCCGGCGGCGTTTATCCGAACCCGGTTCCCCACGCCGACTTTGTCACGTCGACGACGCACAAGTCGCTGCGCGGGCCGCGCGGTGGCGTCATCATGATGAAGGCCGAGTTTGAGAAGATCGTCAACTCCGCGATTTTCCCCGGAATCCAGGGTGGTCCGTTAATGCACGTGATCGCCGCCAAGGCCGTCGCGTTTCGCGAAGCCGCCACGCCCGAGTTCAAGGCGTATGCCGCGCAAGTCCTCAAGAACGCCCAGGTCCTTGCCGATACGTTGGTCAAGCGCGGATTGCGCATCGTGTCCGGGCGCACCGAAAGCCATGTGATGCTGGTCGATCTGCGATCCAAGGGCGTGACGGGCAAGGAAACCGAGGCCGTACTCGGCCAGGCGCACATCACGGTCAACAAGAACGCGATTCCGAACGATCCCGAAAAGCCGTTCGTGACCAGTGGAATCCGGCTCGGTACGCCCGCCATGACGACCCGGGGGTTCAAGGAGGCCGAGGCCGAGTTGACCGCCAATCTTATCGCTGATGTACTGGACAATCCGCGCGACGAAGCCAACGTTGCCGCAGTGCGCGCACGCGTTGATGCGTTGACCGCGGCTTTCCCGGTCTATCGTTAACGTGACGGGGCGGCATGTTGCCGCCCAAGCTTAAAGCACCCAGGCCGTCCATGAAATGTCCCTTTTGCGGGCATCCCGAAACGCAGGTCGTCGATTCGCGCGGCGCAGACGAGGGCGATTTCATTCGTCGCCGTCGGCGCTGTGGATCGTGCGACCGCCGTTTCACCACCTATGAGCGCCCTGAGTTGGCGATGCCTTCGGTCGTCAAGCGCAATGGCAGTCGCCATGAGTACGATGCGGCCAAGCTGCGCGCGAGCTTAAGCCTTGCCTTGCGCAAACGGCCCGTCAGCACGGATGACGTGGATGCGGTCGTCATGCGCATCGAGGATCGCCTGCTCACCTGCGGCGAGCGTGAGGTATCCACCCAGATGCTGGGCGAACTGGTCATGGCCGAACTGAAAAAACTCGACAAGGTTGCCTACGTGCGGTTCGCCTCGGTCTACAAGAGCTTCGAGGATATCGGTGAATTCGTCGAGGCCATCCGCGAAATGCAGGGCCCGCCGATGCGGCGCACCAAATCGTGAGCCAGCAAGTCATGCCGGCTGTGATCCGTCACCATCCCGATCAGGATGAGTTCTTCATGCGCCAGGCGATTTCGCTGGCGCAAAGTGCGCTGTACGTGCCGGCACCGAATCCGCGCGTGGGCTGCGTGATTGCGCGCGAGGGTCAGGTGCTTGCCCGGGGTTCCACGCAGCATGTGGGTGGAGCGCATGCCGAAATCATGGCGCTTCGGGATCTTGAACGCCAGGGTCTCACCGCCGAGGGCGCGACTGTTTACATATCGCTTGAGCCTTGCAGCCATTACGGGCGCACGCCCCCCTGCGTGGATGCACTGATCAAGGCGAACCCCGCCCGTGTGGTGTTTGCGCATTTCGATCCGAACCCCAGCGTGGCGGGCCGTGGCCTGCAGGCGCTGAAGGCGGCCGGGATCGAGGTTACCGTGGGCGTTTGCGCCGACGATGCGCTCGAGATCAATCCCGGATTCGTCTCGCGCATGACCCGTGGCGTGCCCTACGTCTGGCTCAAGGTGGCCGCATCGCTCGATGGCAAGACAGCGCTTGCCAATGGCGTT
>CAITPF010000421.1 GCA_903894155.1 uncultured beta proteobacterium
CTGATCTTGGGGTGCACCGAGGTTGGCATGCTTCTCAATCAGGGCAACGTTGCGATACCTGTATTTGACACCACGTTGATACACTGCGCCGCCGCGCTTGACCTGGCGATGCAATGATCCTGCCCACGCGCAGGTTCGTGCGCTTCAGTCGCCCACGATCCCCGCGCTCTGGATCACGGTCGTCCACTTGCCGATTTCGCGGCGCAGGAACGCGTCAAACTGATCCGGCGTTTCGGGCTGTGGCGTCACGCCAAGTTCGGTGAGCCGTTTCTGGATCGAAGGATCGCCGAGGGCCTTGTTGATGGCCTGGTTGAGCTTGCCGACGATCGGGGCAGGGATGTTGGCCGGGCCGACGACGCCCCACCACACCGTGGTCTCAAGCGCCGGGAATCCCGCGCTCGCCATCGTGGGGACTTCCGGCAGGAGGCTGATCCGCTCCGTGCTCCCGACCGCAATCGCGCGTAGCCGCTGCGTCTGCAACTGCGGCATGGCTTGCGCCGGATCGAGCAGCATGAACGACACCCGGTTGCCCACCAGGTCGACAATCGCCGGAGCGCCGCCTTTGTAGGGGATGTGCGTCAGATCGACCTTTGCGGTGTACTTGAGCAGTTCAGCACCAAGGTGCGCCGAACTTCCGCTGCCAGCCGAGGCGTAGGTCACGACCCCCGGCTTTGCTTTGGCCGCCGCAAGCATTTCCTGCAAGGAGTTGTATGGGGATTCTGCCGGCACCACCATCAGGAGCGGGGCGTAGCCCACGTAGGCGACCGGCGAAAAATCGCGCGGCATGTTGTATTTCGACTTCGGATACAGGATGCCATTGGTGGCCAGGCCGTTGCCCGCAATCACGAGCGAGTAGCCGTCGCCCGGCATCTTGACGAGCGCCTCCATCGCGAGATTGCCGTTGGCGCCAGGCCGGTTTTCGATGATGACGTTTTGCCCGAACTGCTCCGAAAGATGCTGCCCAAGCAAGCGGCCAAGAATGTCGACGGCGCCACCCGCCGGAAACGGGACGAACAGGTGGATGGGCCTGGAGGGAAAATCGCCGGCGTCTGCAGCGAAGGACGCTGCGCCCGGGCACGCCAGTACGAGCGCGCTGAGCCCCTGAATAACGCGGCGGCGGATTTTTGACGGGATGGGTTGCATAGGATTGATGCTCATCGGGTGGCCGGTTCAGGCCAGTTCAGGATACTGGCGATCGCCTTGCCCATGACCCAGGCTTTGTCTTCGCCCTGCAAAAACTCGAGCTCTTTCAGGAAATGATCCACGCACTGCTGGTAGGTACAGGGCAGTCGCGTGAAATCCGAGCCCCACATCATGCGGCGGGGGCCGAAGCGATCGAAGATCCGGCGCAGGTAGGGTTCAAGATTCTTGTAAGGATAGGGTTGCGTGCTGTAGCACGGCGCCGAGGATGTCTTGACCGATACATTGGGATGACGCGCCAGATCGAGCATGATATCCAGATCGGCAAAGCAGGCGTCGTCCCGTAGCGCGCTCATGCGCCCCATGTGATCGAGCAATATCCTGAGGTCTGGGTGTCGTGTCGCGATCCTGTCGACGACGTCGAGTCGACCCGGAAGCAGCACCATCAGCGGGATTCCGAATCGCTCGCAGTCTGCCCAGAACCAGTCGATCGCGCCATTGTCCAGCCAGGGGCTCCACTTGGGCTTGTGGAACGTCATCCGGATGCCCAGCATGCCGCGCTGTGAAAGCCAGCCGGGCAGGCGCTCCCGCGCGTTGGGCGCACCGGGATCGAAGCGGCCCATGATGGCGTAACGCCCGGGAAACTGCGCCACGGCTTCCAGCGCCGTGTCGTTGCTGTCGCCTACCGGGGAAGGCGGCACGATAATGGCGCGGGCAACGCCTGCGGCATCCATGACATCGACCATTTCCTGCCCGCCCAGGGGCGCTTCGCGGTGCGGTCGCGCACCTACGGCGGCAACGAACACCTTTTGTTCGACCTCCTCGGGCGGCCACGGCCGATCGGGCCGATGCGCCTCCCAAAGATGCACCTGTGCATCGGTAATGATCATGGATTCCCCGTTTATTATTTATTGTTTATTGCTTATTGTCTGTTGTCTGGTGTCTGTGACCTGCAACCCTACATCAGAAACACGCCCTTTCCGGCCGTTTGCTTATCGAAGAGCTGATAAGCCTCGACAGCCTGGTCGAGCCTCCACCGGTTGGTGAAGATTCTGTCCACGTCGATTCCGCGGTCGGCAACGAATTGCGCGCATTCGGCCTGCCCGTTCTTGGAAAATGTCCAGGAGCCGATAATCGTGACCTGGCGACGCAGCATATCGGGGCTGACGTCGATCGAGACGCTTCCGCCTTCGCCGACATAGCAGGCCTTGCCCCAGGTGCGCACGCATTGCACGGCCTGCTTGCGCGCCTCGGGTGAGGACGACGCGTCGAGCGACGCATGCGCACCGAGCCCGTGGGTCAGGGCACGAATGGCCTCCACGGCATTTGTGTCCTTCGGGTTGACGACTTCGCTGGCGCCGAATGCACGCGCACGTTCCAGGCGCTCCGGGCTCACGTCCAGCGCAATCACGCGGGCGCCCAGCGCCGCGGCAAGCTGCGTGGCCGACAACCCCACAGGGCCCTGGCCAAAGATGGCGATCGTCTGGTCGCCTGCCAGGTCAAGGCGCTTGAGCGCCCCCCAGGCCGTACCGGTCCCGCAGGCGATCGCCGCCCCGGTTGCAAACGAAAGTGCGTCGGGCAACGTAACGACCGTGCTGGCAGGCACCTTGATGTACTTGGCGTGCCCGCCGTTACCCGTGGTGCCGTAGATTTCGGCCACGCCTTCGACACAAAGCTGCATCCAGCCTGTCGTGCAGTGCGGGCATGCCCCGCATCCGCGATAGTGGTGAACCATCGCGCGCTGGCCGATCCAGGCTTGCTTCGGATTGACGTTCTGGCCCACCGCGACAACTACGCCGCAGGGCTCGTGTCCGCCGATGACCGCGCCAGGCGTTCCAAACCCCATGGCCTTGGTCGCTTCGCCCGGAGGCGCCCGATAATATTTGAGATCGCTGCCGCACATGCCCGAGGCTTTCATCTCGAGTACGACTTCGTTGGGGCCCGGTGTCGGATCAGGAAACTCCTGGAACTCGATTTGTCTGTTGCCAACAAACACGACGCCTTTCATGATGATTCCTTTGAAGTAGATGGTCTCCGGAACGACCTTCGCCGTCCGCGGAAAAATTCAGGTCGCCTGGAAAGCACCTGAAGAAAACGCCTTGCTGAAATCGCGGCATGCACTATTTGTTACCGCCAATGCATTGGAACTGACCTGTCGTCGCGTCATAAGGGCAGTTGTACAGGTTGCCCCGCGAGCGGAATATCGGCAGCGTCGGTGTCGGCGAAAACAGCTTGTCGTCTGCCGCCGCATTGACGATCACTGCAGCATCGTTGGGCAACAGCAAGCGTGCCGCCACGAGCTTGTCGCTGGCCTCCCGCACGGCGCCGACATATTGCGCAAGCCCGCCGGGATATCGCTCTTCCAGAGACTGGCGTGCGTCGTTTTTCGCTTCGCGCTCGGCCTTGCTGTTTGCGAACGCCTTGTACGTGCCTGCGAGCCTGCATACCGAATTGGTGAGCGGGCTGTTTTGTCTGCCATGGGTTCCCAGGGGTACCGCGACATCCGGCAACTGAATCCCGCCGATGGGATTCCCGTCTGCGGTGGTTTGGGGGACCAGAACGGTTGCATTGGGAAGATACCGGGGTTCGATGAAGACGCCTTCATCAGCCTCGGGCTTGCGCAAGGGCATCACTGCCGTCGTGGGTGGCTCATCGCCATGGGCGAGCCACCGGTTTAACCCGTAAATCTGTGCGCGAAGCGGTGGCGACCAATCCAGTTGCCCCGGCAGCTCGGCGCAATCCGGGCTCCGTTCCCTGAGATTCAGGTGCGCTGCGCCGGCAATGTCGTACATGCGAATTTCAGGGCCCAGGGCAAGCTCGGCAACCCCTTGTGCACCCGTGCGTGTCAGGGATGCGCGGCCCCCGAGATAATCGGTCGTGAAATGCGTCACCATGATCCTGGGCAGCGGCTCGTTGCGAGACTGCATCTTCGCGAGGACTTCCGCGTAGGGAAAGGGCGCTTCATGAACGCCGCGATGCTCCAGGTTCGGCGGCGCGGGCGTGCTGCTTGCCACCGAGCCGGGTCCGGTGCCCGAGGCCATCAACGGCAATTGCCCCGCAGCCCCGCCGACCAGATGAAAGCCATTGATGACCTGCTGGCCACGAACGGTGTTAAAGCCGTTGAGCATAAAGCTTTTGAGGAACCGGGCCGTTTGTGAATAGCCCACGGCGAGTGTGCGCCGGACGGCGCCTGACAGGGGGTTTTCCGGCCCCGTGTGATCGCGAAGATATTGAGCCAAATCCCGCACTGCGGCAAAGCCCGTGGCTTCCACATACCGCGTCTTGCCCTCGGCGTCCGTGAAGGTGGGGGTCTCCATCCCTTGCCCGAGTTCCCATTGCGCGGCTGCAATCATGAAGCCTTGTTCTTCCAGGAAGCCGACGCCGGGATCGAGCGAGCCAACTTTCAGGGGGCGCGTGCGGGGGCTGTTGTAGAAGGCGTGGCTGATCGGAAGCCCGCGGTTCGGAATATCCATCAACAGCGTGCCGTTGCTTTGGCGCGGATCCTTCGGCGCGATCAAAATAAACCGGGTCTTGTAGGGCACTCGCCCGTTCGTGCCGCGAGCGGCCTTATCGAGGTCTGGAATATTTTCTGCGCCGGGATCGAGCTGGCCGGTAAAAAAGCCTTCCATGCGAACGTAAGGAACGGCCTTGTACGACCCGATCGGCGTTGTATTCGTGACGGTCAGCGTATTGAGTTCGGCGCTCGCGCCTGTGGACCAGGCCGACACGGTCATTGTGAGCGGAAGTAACGCCCATCCGATGAATCTATTCATTTGTCTCGCTCGCATGATCGATCGCGACGATCAATGACCCGAGCGACCATTGCAGTAAACGGCGACGTTTGCTGTCCATTGTCTCTTCCATTGGTGATGACGCGATCTGCTGTTTTGTCGCGAGCCCCGGGGAGGCGCGCTTTTCGCAGTTTGATTTCAATTTAGCACAGCGCGATCGGTTGGTTCGCATCCAGTCGGCGCGGATCGCAACGGCAACCGCAACCGCAACCGC
>CAITPF010000422.1 GCA_903894155.1 uncultured beta proteobacterium
CAGTCCCGTTACCTGGTGCCGAGGGCGTGGTGGTTTTCGTGGGTGGTAACCGCGATCACGGACTGCTGATTGCAACAGATGATCGCCGGTACCGCCTGGTTGGCCTTGAGCCTGGCGAGGTCGCGCTGTACGACGATCTAGGACAAAAGGTGCACTTGACCCGCTCCGGCATCGTGATCGACGGCGGTGGGCTGCCTGTAACCGTGCAGAACGCTCCGACCGTCACGATCACGGGCGATTTGCACGTGGACGGCAACATCGTAGCCGACGGTGACGTCAAGGATCACACAACGAAGTCGATGGCCGGGATGCGCGGTGCATACAACGGCCACACCCACGCAGACACCCACGGTGGCAACACCGGGACACCGAACACGGGCATGTGATGGATATCGCAACATTTTTCGACATCGGGAAATACCGCAGCGACTTCACCGTGGGTGGTGGTGCCCTGGTGTCCGAGCCCGACCTGGACACGGCGGTGATCATCAGCCTGTTTACCGATCGGCGTGCCGAGCCGGACGACGAGCTGCCGAATCCGACTGGATCCCGGCGCGGGTGGTGGGGCGATGCGCTTGCCGAGCGTCGGATTGGGTCGCGTCTGTGGCTCCTTTCGCGCGAAAAACAATTGCGCGAGGTGCTGAATCGCGCCAAAGAATACGCGGAGGAGGCGCTTGCCTGGATGGTTGAGGATGGCGTCGCACAGCAAGTCACCGTCGATGCACAGATCGTGAGCACCGGGCTGCTGGGTCTGAGTGTGCAAATCGACAGGAACAACGCCCAGCCCGCCGTTTATCGATACGAGCTGGCCTGGAATCAACTGCGGAGCTGAAATGCCTTTTGCCAAGCCAACCCTCAAAACGCTGCTCGATCGAGCGATCGCCGACATTAATGCTCGGCTGCCGAATGCCGATGCGCGCCTGGCGTTTTCGAACCTGAACGTGCTGGCCAATGTCCAGGCCGGCGGGGTGAGTGGACTTTATGGGTTTCTCGACTGGATTTCCAACCAGGTGATCCCAGACACTGCAGAGGTGGAATTCCTGCAGCGCTGGGCAAGCATCTGGGGGATTAACCGCAAGTCGGCGACGCCCGCGACAGGAAATGTGACTTTCACAGGCGTATCGGGGTCGATTGTTCCGACCGGTACGCTCCTCGTGCGCACGGACGGCGTCCAGTACCTGACAACGGCTGATGTCACTTTGTCGAGCGGCACCGGCACCGGTCCCTTGGTCGCGGTGACCTCTGGCGCGGCAACCAGCGCGCTCGCTGCAACATCGATGAACCTGGTGTCGCCGATCTCTGGCGTCAACTCAGCCGTCGTGGTGGCCACGGGCGGGCTGACTGGCGGCTCCGACGTTGAAACAGACGATTCCCTGCGCGCGCGCTTGATCGAGCGCATCCAGCAGCCGCCCCATGGTGGCGACGCGCAAGATTACGTCGACTGGGCGCTCGAGGTTTCCGGCGTCACGCGTGCCTGGGTCTATCCTGCCGAGGCCGGACTCGGCACGGTCACGGTGCGATTTGTGCGCGATAACGATGGTGCCGATGCCGCGATCATCCCGGATTCCGGCGAAGTTTCCACAATGCAGGCATATCTCGATTCCCGGCGCCCGGTGACCGCGATTGTCCTGGCAACGCCGCCGACTTACGCCGCGCTCAATTTCAGTATCCAGGGGCTCAATCCCAGCACCGTGGCAGTCAAGGCGGCCGTCGAGGCTGAGCTGCGCGACTTGATTTTCCGCGAGTCGGTCCCGGGTGGCACGATTCTGCTTTCCCACATTCGGGCAGCGATCTCGGCTGCGACGGGTGAAACAGATTATGTGCTGCTCTCTCCGTCGGCCAACGTGACGCACGCCACGGGAGAGATGAGCATCATGGGGACGATCACATGGTCGTGACCGCGACAGATTACCTGCGCTCGCTGCAGGCACTGCTTCCCCAGGGGCTGGCCTGGACCCGCGAAGATGACGCGAACCTGACGCTCCTGCTCCTGGCCTTCGCTGATGAATTCGCGCGCGTTGATGCTAGGGCAATGGCCCTGGTTGACGAAGCGGATCCGCGCACGACGTTTGAATTGCTGGCCGACTGGGAGCGCGTCGCAGGGCTGCCTGACTCCTGCGTCGTTGTCGAGCAAAACATCGCCCAGCGTCGGGCCGCATTGGTCGCACGGCTGACAACAGTGGGCGGACAAACCGCTGCTTACCTGGTCGCTCTGGCGGCTGCCAACGGCTACACGATCACGATCTCGGAATACGACTTTCTCTTTGACGTGACTGACCTGGTCGACGCGCTTGTTTACGGCTACCCGTGGCAATTCGCATTCAAAGTCCAATCGGCGCTCCTCGGTGTATTCGAGCTGTCGGTGTCTGACGGGGTTTCGGACGCACTGGCGACCTGGTCGAACACGGGGATCGAATGCATCATCAACCGATACAAGCCGGCCCACACGCTGGCCGTTTTTACCTACATCTGAGGGAGTAACCATGGATCGAGTTTTTGAGTCCGGCGCGGCAGTTTCCCCGCCTTCCGTGCCGAGCAGCCCGTCGTCAGGTTATCCGTCAGCCGGAAACCCCGGCACCGGTACTCTGGCGACCAAGCCTGGCCCGTATTGGTTTTACCAGGTGACCGAGGAAATCCGG
>CAITPF010000423.1 GCA_903894155.1 uncultured beta proteobacterium
AGCCCGCAGCGATGTCGGCAATCGAGCAACCGGCCTTGGAGGGCGTGTCGGGCGAGCCCGTGACCGAAATAAAGCCGCTCTCGCTCTGGATCAGCAGGTCATACGCCTTCTTGGATTCGTAAGGCCCGCCCTCGCCGTAACCGGAGATATCGCACACGATCAATTTTGGAAAGCGCGCATGCAGCGCCTCGAACGAAAGCCCCATGCGCGCTGCGGCGCCGGGGGCGAGATTCTGCACCAGGACGTCGGCCTGCCCGAGCAGCTTTTCCATGATGGCCCCTGCGTCCTCATGCTTGAGATCGAGCGTCAGGCTTTCCTTGGACCGATTCGTCCAGACAAAATGCGATGCCAGCCCACGGGTGCGCTCGTCGTACTTGCGCGCGAAGTCGCCCACGCCGGGGCGCTCGATCTTGATGATCCGCGCCCCCATGTCAGCGAGCTGGCGCGTGCAAAAAGGCGCCGCAATCGCATGTTCCAGACTAATGACCGTAATGCCGTCCAGAGGACGGGGTGCTTGCTGATTCATGGTTCAAACCTCAGTTCTGCCTGGTGGGCGAGCGTGCCTTCCTGTTCAGCCCACAGGCGTGCCTGGCCAGGAGCGGACATCGCCCCGGCCACCGTAAAGGGCGCGGGCGCGATCAGGGGGCGCAGGCCCCGATAGGAAAGGTGGCGGGGGTTCGCGCCGGGCTGCGCGGCAACAAAGGCCCGGAGCATCAGGGTCGCTATCATGGGGCCGTGCACGACGAGCCCCGGATAGCCTTCGGTCTCTGTCACGTATGGATGGTCGTAGTGGATCCGGTGGCTGTTGAACGTGACGGCCGAATAGCGGAACAGCAACACCGGGGTAGGGTCGACCGGCTGGCTCCATTCGGCAGCGGGCGCGGGGTCCGAGCCCTTGAGCTTGGGCGGACTCGGCTCGCGATAGACGATGTCCTGCTCCTCCGAGATCACCAGGTTTCCATTCTGCTCGATGTCGTGACGCACCGTCACGAACAGCAGTGAACCGGTACGGCCCTGCTTCTCGTCGATCGCGGTCACGGTCGAGGTCTTATTCGCCCCGACGCCCACCAGCAGCGGCCCGTTGAACGTCACGCGCCCGCCCGCCCACATGCGGTTGCGGTTGTCCGCGGGCGGCAGAAACCCGCCACGCGCCGGATGGCCGTCCGTGCCCGTATTGGCCAGGGGAACGGTTTCGAGAAAAAATGCCCAATGCCAGAGTGCGGGTAACGCGTCCCCATGGGCCGGGGCGGTATCGCCAAGCGTCGCCGCCACGCATGCTGCGTGCCCGGGATCCATGCGATCCGGCACGGTGCGGGACTTGCCGAGCCAGGCCGTCAGGTCAGTGCTCATGGTCATGCCTTTGAAATCAGTTGCCAAGGTCCTGCATGCGCTGCAGATGGTAGTTGGTGTCGCCAAGGAGAATATCGGCGTAGGTGAGGCGCTTGAAGAAATCACCGACTTCAAGCTCGTCGGTGACACCCATGCCGCCGTGCAGCTGCACGGCGCTTTCACCGACGAAACGCGCTGCGGCGGCGACCTCGACCTTACTCATCGACACCAGGCGGCTACGCCGCGCCGCGTCTTCCTCGCCCAGGCCCACTGTCGCAACATAGGTCACTGACAGCGCCATTTCCTGCTGAATCACCATATCGGCGAGGCGGTGCTGCAGTACCTGAAAATTGGCCAGTGGCTGCCCGAACTGCTTGCGGGTCTTGAGATACTGGATGGTCGCCTCGGTGAGCGCCTCCATCGCACCGCAGACATGGGCGCACAGCGCCGTCACGCCGTAGTCCAGGGCCAGGGCCAGCAACGCATGCGCCTCGGCGCCGCGTGCGATGAGCTGGCTCGTCTCGAGCCGAACGCCCTCGAACGTCAGGGTCGCGGCGCGTGCGCCGTCAAAGGTCGGGTAATCGGCGATCGAGAGTCCGGGCGCGTCGCGGGGAACAAGCACCAGCGCCATCTCGCCGTCGAGCAACGCAGAGACGATGATGGCCTGCGCCGCCTGCGCATGCCAGACAAGGATCTTGCGGCCATCGAGCCGCAAGCCGCCGTCGACGGCCTTCGCGTGGGTGCACAGCGCACGCGTCGCGTAGCGCTCGCCCTCCTCCTGCCATGCCAGCGCCAGCACCGCGTCGCCCTCGGCGTGCAATGCAAGCCACTTGGCCTTGAGCGCGTCGTTCTTGCAGTGGGCCAGCAAGGTGACGGCCATCACGGCGCTGGGGATGACCGGCTCGCTGACAAGCCCGCGGCCGAGTTCGTGATGCACCGCGAGCATCGTGGCCGGCGATTCGCCGAACCCGCCGAATGCCTCTGGCACCATCAGGCCGGCTACGCCCAGGCCCGCGAGGTTGCGCCAGCAACCCTCGTCCATGACACCCGCGCGCTGGCGCTCGCGGCGCTGCGCGAACGACCAGTTGTCGGCAATCACGCGGCGCAGGCTGTCGGTGAGCATGCGCTGTTCTTCTGAGTATGAGAAATCCATGATCTTTCCCTGAGGACCGGCTGCAGGCCGGTCAGATTCGTTTGCGTGGAACAGGCTCTGCTTCAGACACCGATCATCTGCTTGGCGATGATGCCCTTCTGCACCTCGGTCGTGCCGCCGTAGATCGACGTCTTGCGCATATCGAAGTAACCGGCAGCTGACGCCGCGCTGTATTCAGGGCCCGGGCCATGGAACGCCGATTCGGCCAGCATCCATTCCGGGTCGTAGGGCCACGCGTCGGGACCCGCGACCTGCATCTGCAGGCGCGCGAGATCCTGCTGAATCTCCGAGCCACGAATCTTGAGAATCGACGCCTGGGGGCCAGGCTCGGCCGACGCGTCGGCCGCAACGCGCAGCAGCAGCATTTCAAGCGCCAGCACTTGCGCCTCGATACGGTTGATGCTGTCCCGCACCCGGGGATCAAGACTGAGCGACTCGCCGCTTGAGGATGCGCGTTCGGCCATGCCCTTCAGGATGGCGAGTTCGCGGTGGCAATGGCCTAGCCCCGCGATTCCGGTGCGCTCATGCCCCAGGAGGTACTTGGCGTAGGTCCAGCCATTGTTTTCCTCGCCCACGAGATTATCCGCGGTCACCTTGACGTTCTCGAGCCAGACTTCGTTGACTTCGGCGCCGCCATCCAGCGTGCGAATGGGCCGCACGGTGACCCCGGGCTGTCGCATGTCGAACAACACCAACGAGATGCCCCGCTGGGCCTTGGCCTGGGGATCCGTGCGCACCAGGCAGAACATCCAGTCGGCATGTTGCGCCATGGTCGTCCAGGTCTTCTGGCCGTTGACGATGTAGTGATCCCCGACGCGCTCCGCACGGGTGTTGAGCGAGGCCAGATCCGAGCCTGAACCGGGCTCGGAGTAACCCTGGCACCACCAGTCATCCATCCGGATGATGCGCGGCAGGTAATGCGCCTTTTGCGCCGGACTGCCGAACTTCATCAACACCGGCCCGATCATCGAAATCCCGAAAGGCACAAGGCGGGGAGCACCGGCCTTGAAGGACTCGACTTCGAAGATCAGCCGCTGCAAGGGATTCCAGCCCGTGCCGCCGTATTCCTTCGGCCAGGTGGGCGCACCCCAGCCCTGATCGGCCAGAATGCGGTGCCAGCGAATATAGTCCTCGCGCTTAAGGCGTTGATGCGCAAAGGTCGTTGCGCGCAAGTCAGCAGGCAGCTTGGCCTGCAGGAACGTTTGCACATCC
>CAITPF010000424.1 GCA_903894155.1 uncultured beta proteobacterium
CGGTTACGGGATTTTTTTGGCGTCATCGATACGGTGCCGGCAATCCGTGATGGCGCGCATGCCGTCGCCCCGGGTCGACTGCGCGGCGAGGTGGCATTTCGCGATGTGTCGTTCTCTTACGACGGAAAGCGCAGCGCGGTCGAGGGGCTCGATTTCGTCGCGCGTCCCGGGGAAATGGTCGCGCTGGTCGGCGCTTCTGGCGCCGGCAAGTCGACCGCGCTGGCACTTCTCTACCGTGCATTCGATCCGCAAAGCGGGCGCGTGACGATCGACGGTGTCGATGTCCGCGATTTCAAGCTTGATGCCCTGCGCCATAACATCGGCGTGGTGTTCCAGGAGGCATTGCTGTTCAACCGGTCGATCGCGGAAAACCTTCGTGTCGGCAATCCGGATGCCAGCGATGAGGCGCTGCGCGACGCGGCGCGCCGTGCGCAGGCGCTCGACTTTATCGAACGCGAGCCCGAGGGTTTCGAGAGCAGGATCGGCGAGCGCGGCCGTGCCCTTTCGGGCGGCGAGCGCCAGCGACTGTCGATCGCCCGCGTGCTGCTCAAAGATCCGCCGATCCTCATCCTGGATGAAGCCACCAGCGCGCTCGATGGCGGCACCGAGACCAGGCTGCTCCAGGCGATGGATGAGGTCACCCGCAACCGCACGACGCTCGTGATCGCGCATCGCCTGTCGACGATTCGGCTCGCCAGCCGCATTCTGGTGTTTGACCGGGGGCGTATTGTCGAGAGCGGCACATTTGACGAACTTTGCCTTGCGGGGGGGCTCTTTGCGCGCCTGGCCCGCGAGCAATTCATGATCAATGACAGTGGGCGCGAAGATGACCGCCCGGTTTCGGAGGCTTCGGCGTGAGTGGATTTTCAACCGAGTGGCTGGCGTTGCGCGAACCAGTGGATCACCGTTCGCGCGACTCAGCGCTGCAAGAACGGTTGCGCGACGTGCTGAGCCAGCGCGCGGGCGCAGGCGCACGGCCGCTGCGCATTCTGGATCTCGGTTGCGGCGCGGGGTCGAATCTGCGCGCCCTGGCGCCTGTGCTGCCTGGCGAGCAGCACTGGACGCTCGTCGATTACGACCCGGCGCTGTTGCGCGCGTCTCGCCAGACGATTGCAGGATGGGCGAGCCGAGTCCTTGAAGACGGCGAGCGATTGACGATCGACAAGGGCGGCAGGCGTATCGTCATCGACTTTCTGCAACGCGACCTGGCCAGGGATTTCGAACCATTGCTGGCGTCTGCTCCAGACCTGGTGACTGCAGCGGCATTGTTTGATCTCGTGTCGTCACAATGGATCGTTCAGTTTTGCGACCGTGTTCAATCGGTGTTCTACACCGTGCTCACCTACAACGGCGCAGAGCGCTGGACGCCGCCCCATGCGGCGGACGCCGACGTCTTGCGTGCCTTTCACGCGCACCAGACGACGGACAAGGGCTTTGGCGTGGCAGCGGGCCCGGGCGCCACCCAACTGCTGCGCGATCGCCTTGCAGCGCGCGGTTTCACGGTGGAGCTGGCGCCAAGCCCGTGGATTCTGGGCCCGCAAGACAGGCCCCTGATGCAGGCGTTGTGCACAGGATCGGCAGGCGCGGTTTCGGAAACCGGGATGGTGCCGCAGGCCGAGCTATCGGGCTGGCTCGAGACGCATCGCCAGGCGACCCGGTGCGAAATTGGCCATTGGGATTTGCTGGCGGTGCCGTCGGGGATGCCCGTCGGCTAGGCCCTGGTGACGGCGCCTTCGCCGTCACGCCCGACCGTGCGCAGGCGCGCGCTGCCCGTACGGGGAATTGCGATCAATGGCACCAGCACCAGAAGCCAGGCGATGCGCGTCTGGTAACGATAGTGCGGACGCGACAGGGCACCCGTGGCGAATGCATTCACTGCGATTGCCAGGAGCGCCATCAGGCACAAGGCTGCGATCCTGCGATCGCCGCGTCTGGCGGCGCCAGCGAGCAACACGAGCGTCGCGAACAACCCCACCAAAAGGACAGCGATATGCGGTGTGTTCAAGTGCGCAGCAGCGGGCGCGAGCGTATCTGCGGCCTGCATCGAGGCCTGATAGGCGTCGAGCTCGCGTGGCGGGAAATAGGCCGCCAGTGTCTTGCCGACAGTGACCTCGAGCCACTGCGGCCTCAGGGTGTCGCCCAGCCCGATCAGCTGTAGCTGTTTCCAGGTGTTTTTAATGGCATCGACGGCGACGTTGACCGGTTCCTCAAGGATCGTCCGGCGAACGATCACGCTGGCTTCGCCGGATAGCCCGATCGGGCCGCCCGGATGCGACCACACGGGCCCTTTGCTGTCCCACATGAACTCGTCGCTGTCCTGCGGCAGGCGATCGACCCAGTTGCACATGTGCCATCCGGCGTCGGGGCACGCCCTCGAAATCGTGCGTGCGGCAGTTCCGTCTGTCGCGAGGCGTGCCAGCAGAAAGACAGATCCGAACGGCGAGATGGAAACCTTGCCAAATCCCACGATGTTCGTCGCGACGAGCAGCGTCACGGCGATCGCGAGCGGCGCTAATGCGCGCCACACCATGGCGCGCCGAAGCGCGGCGATCACAACGATCAGCGCCGCGGCGATCAACAGGTGCGTCAGGTGTACACCAATGGCGAGCGCGGTGACCGCATACACCGCCACGCGGGTGTATCGGCCCAGGCGATCGCCAAACGCCAGGATGAAGGTTCCGAGCACGACGATCAGGGCAAAGATGTCGGGCATCAGAAGGCTGGCGAACCAGGGGGCCGCGGTCAGTGCAGCCAGCACCGCGCAGACCACAACGTGCCGCGTGGCCGAGGGCGGCGAAATGACTGCACGGGCGAGCCAGATCATCGCAGAGAGCAGCAGCGCCTGCGCTGCGCATGGCAGCCACAGGCTGAGACGCCAGTGCATGGCAAGCATCCAGGGGCCATAGACGAAGGGTTTATCCCAGATCACCATGCCGCGCGCTCCCTGGTCCAGGAACGCGTTGGTATCGCTATAGAGCAACGGGTAGCCATTGAAGAATGCGGGCCACATCAGGAGCGCGCCGCCCAGGAAGATGGCGAGCAGGGCGATTGCTCTCGACGGGTTCTCCGCGGGAAGGGCGTTGGGGTGGGCAGAGTGAGGCAAGGCAGACCAGAAGTGTATGGCGCGTGTGGCCGGGATGGCAATCTTAACAAGAGAGGCAGTTCCTGAGCCCCTCGTCATAGAAATCAGAATGGATCGGTCCGCGCCCGGATCCCTGGCGGTCGTGTGCCAGCGCACAGACGCGCGCCATTGCTGCGTGATATAATTTGATCAGGTCTGATGCGTGGCGCCGACGGTTTGCAACGTGCCGCGACCGCTCAGGAATGCAACGATCTCATGCGGATCGTTGACCCCCGCCACGCAGCGCGACCGTTTTATCGGAATCAACAGGCATGACCAACACACCTACCACGCAGGCCTGGTGGTTGCAGGGCGAGGCACCTGGCGCGGGCGACGCGGCGGCGCTTGCAGCAGGGCTCACTGCCGACGAGGCCCAACGCCGCCTGCTTGAATCGGGCCCTAATCAGATCGCGCCGAAACGCGATCGCGCGCTGGTGCTCCAGTACCTGTCTCGCTTTCGCAACCCGCTGGTACTGATTCTGCTGTTTGCCAGCGCCGTGTCGGCCGCGAGCGGCGAACTGACCAACTTCTTCATCATCGCCAGTCTGGTGCTGATGAGCGTCACTTTGGATTTCGTCCAGGAGTACCGGGCCAACACAGCGGCCGAGCGATTGCGCGATTCTGTGGCGCTGCGGGCCACGGTCCTGCGCGATGGGGCCCGGCTCGAGATCCCCGCGAGCGACCTGGTCCCTGGCGACGTCGTCCTGCTGGCTGCGGGCGATCTCATCCCGGCCGATTCCGTGGTGCTAGAGTCTCACAATCTCTTCGTGAACCAGGCGATGCTGACCGGGGAATCCTATCCGGTCGAAAAAGTCGCTGCGGTTCCGCCGCCTGATGCGGTGACGATCCAGGACGCGACCAACGCGGTCTTCAAGGGGACTGCGGTGGTCAGCGGCAGCGCGCGCGTGTGTGTCATGCGCACCGGCCCCAGAACAGCGCTTGGGGCGGTCGCGGAGCGCATCTCCCGGCCAGCGCCCGTGACATCGTTCGAGGCTGGCACACGCCGCTTCGGGATGATGATCATGCGCATCACCGTCCTGATGGTGTTGTTCGTGCTGCTTGTGAACCTGCTGTTTCACAAGCCATGGCTCGAGTCGTTCCTGTTTGCGGTGGCGCTTGCCGTGGGGCTTACGCCGGAGCTCCTGCCGATGGTGATGTCGGTGACGCTGTCGCGCGGCGCAATCCGGTTGGCGCGCGAAGGCATGATCGTCAAGCGCCAGACGGCCATCCAGAATCTCGGTTCGATGGACGTCCTGTGCACCGACAAGACCGGCACCCTGACCGAGGCTACCGTGCGCCTTGAGGCGTACACCGACGCAGCCGGAGACGAGAGCCTGCGGGTGCTGGAACTTGCCTGGGTGAACAGCTCCTTTGAAACGGGCATCAAGAGTCCGATGGACGAGGCCATTCTCGCCCATCAGGAAGTCGACGCATCGTCATGGACGAAGATCGATGAGGTTCCATTTGACTTCGAGCGCCGCCGCGTTTCGGTCCTTGTGGACCATGCCGGCGAACGCTGGCTGGTCGTCAAGGGGGCGCCAGATGAACTCCTGGCTCGGTGCGTGGCCTATGAGACGCAAGGGGAGCGCGAGCACGCACCGATCGATGACGCAGCCCGCGAAATGATCCGCGCGCGGTACCAGGCGCTCGAGCAGCGTGGCTTCAGGGCGCTCGCGGTTGCCGTGCGCCGCATGGATTCGGGCAAGCAGGATCTGCACGTGGATGACGAATTGAATCTGACGTTTGCCGGGCTTGTTTCCTTCATGGATCCTCCCAAGATGTCGGCGGCGCAGGCTTTGCGGGACCTGCAGGCTTGCGGCGTGACGATCAAGGTGGTGACAGGCGACAGCGACCTGGTCACGCGGCACGTCTGCGAATGCCTGGGGATCGAGGTCCGTGGCGTGCTGACCGGGGCCGAAATCGATCGGCTCGATGACGTCGCGCTCTGCGCGCTGGTCGACAAGGTGAATCTGTTCTGCCGGGTGAATCCGAATCAGAAAGAGCGTGTCATCCGGTTGCTGCGCAAACTCGGGCACGTCGTCGGTTATCTCGGCGATGGCGTGAACGACGCCCCGTCCCTTCACACCGCGGATGTGGGGCTTTCGGTCGACTCCGCGGTCGATGTCGCGAAGGAGGCAGCCGATATCATCCTGCTGCGCCCGGATCTGGGCGTGATTCACCTCGGCGTGATCGAAGGACGGCGCACGTTCGGCAACGTCATGAAGTACATCATGATGGGAACAAGCTCGAATTTCGGCAACATGTTCAGCATGGCGGGATCGGCGCTCTTCCTCCCCTTTCTGCCGATGCTGCCGACGCAGATTCTTCTCAATAATATTCTGTACGATCTTTCCGAAACCGCGATTCCGTTCGACCGTGTCGACGCTTCGGATCTGCGCTACCCGAGGACAATCGACCTGGGATTCATTCGCAATTTCATGCTGGTGATCGGGTTGGTCAGTTCGCTGTTCGACTTCCTGACGTTTTATATCCTGCTGGTCGTGCTGCGCGCCGACGAGGCCTTGTTCCAGACCGGATGGTTCGTTGAATCGCTGTGCACCCAGGTGCTGGTGATCTTCGTGATCAGGACACGCGGCAGCCCTCTGGCGTCGCGTCCTCACACCTTGCTGGTGGTGACCTCGCTTGCGGTCGTGGCCTGCGCGCTGGTCCTCCCTTTCACGCCACTCGGGGTCTATTTCGGGTTCGTTCGTCCGCCCGCGATCCTCTACTGCATGATCGCGATCATGACGGCGACCTATCTGCTGATGGTGGAGGCGGTCAAGCGCGTGTTTTACTGGAAGATGGCTACCCGGCCTTCATCCCGGACGATTTAACGACCTCCCGGGCGGTGGCGAAGTTCTCCTCGACGAACTAGCCGCCCAATGCGCCTTGTGTATTGACGTAGAGCGAGTAGACAGAGTGCGACGAGGCCATGAACAGCCGGTTGCGGCGCACTCCCCCGAAGCAAAGGTTCGCGCAGCGCTCGGGCAGCGCGATTCTTCCAATGAGTTTGCCTTGCGCCGAGACGACCATGACCCCGTCAAGCTCCTCGGTGCCCATGCCCCAGCCGCACCAGAGGTTGCCGTCCACGTCGGCCCGCATGCCGTCGATCGTGCCCGCGCCGGCATCCAGGAACACGCGACCCGCACCGATCGCCCGCCCGTCGTCGACCAGCGGGTAGACATGAATCTTGCGGTTCGGAACCCCGCGCGATTCAATGATGTAGAGCTGGGTTTCGTCGGGCGAGAAGCACAATCCGTTCGGGCCGAGCAGTTGGTCCGTGATCAGCGTCACAATGCCGCTCTCGCCATCGATCCGGTAGACCGAGTGGGGCAGCTCCGGTTCGGCCTTGATCCCCTCATAGTTGCCCAGGATCCCGAAGGGCGGGTCGGTGAACCAGATCGAGCCGTCGGACTTGACGACGAGGTCGTTGGGCGCGTTGAGCTTGCTGCCGTTGAAGCTGTCCGCGAGGACCGTGATCGAGCCGTCATACTCGGTGCGCGTCACCCGGCGGCCATGCTCGCAGGAAACCAGGCGGCCCTGTCGGTCGCGCGTAGCCCCGTTGGCCCAGTTCGACGGCTTGCGAAACACGCTGACTGCGCCGGTCTCTTCTTCCCACTTCATGATGCGATTGTTCGGGATGTCGCTAAAGAGCAGATACCGGCCATCCCCGAACCAGACGGGCCCTTCGGTCCACCGGAACCCGGTCGCGATCTGTTCGACCGAGGCCAGCGCCACGCGATACTTGTCAAAGGACGGGTCGAGCGACATCACCCTCGGGTCGGGGTAGCGCTGGCTTTCTTCCCACATGGGCGGTCTCCGGTAATGTTTTTTTGCTTTATTTGACGGGTAATTTAGCAGAGCGCGAACGCCTCAGCGCGGCTTTTCAGGAAACGGAAGCGGCTTGTCCGCCGGGATCGGCTCGCGCCCGAGACTCAGCAACATGGCGACGGTGACGTAGGTGCCGCTCACGGCGATCAGGTCGACAAGCTGCTGCTCGCCGAGCACGTCGCGCGCCCGCGCAAACAGTTCGTCACTGATCTCGTGCTCGCGCGTGATGGTCATGCAGACGTCGTAGGTGACTTCCTCGTCGGGTTGCATATTGCGTGGCCGGATATTGGCTTTGAGATCGTCGGCGACGCCGGCCGGCAGCCCGGCGCGCAGCGCGATCGGATAGTGCGCGTACCACTCGACCTGGGAAGTCCAGAGCCGCGCCTGGATGAGGATGGCGAATTCGTTGAGGCGCTTGGAAAGGGATGTGTCAAAGCGCAGGTAGTCGAGCAAGTGTTTCATGCGTTCGGCGAACACGGGGCTGCGCAGCATCACGTTGTAGGGGCCACCCAGGCCGATGCTGGAAAACGTCAGGATATCCTCGGCGAGCGGCCTGGATTCCGGCGCGACGGTGTCCAGCGTCAATTGCGTGAATCGCTTTTCCGGGCTTGCACTGGCGGGCGGTGTTGCGGCGTGATCGGTCATCAAGGTCTCCTGTTGGTATCGGGGGGCGTTTCGAGGGCGACGGCGGCGAGGCGCTCGGGCGTAAGCGGCAGGTCGCGCACCCGCACACCAAGCGCGTCGGCAAGCGCATTGCCGATTGCGGCGGCAGTCGGGCCCGCCGCGCACTCGCCGACGCCGAGCGGCGGCTCGTCGGGCGCAGGCACGCAGTGAACGCGCAGCGATTGCGGCGTTTCGTCAAAGCGCAGAATCGGGTAATCGTCCCAGGTCTGCGCTGTGATGCCGCTTTCATTCCATCCGAGCGACTCTTTGAGCGTCCAGCTCGCAGCCTGAAGAATGCCGCCTTCGATCTGGTTGGCGACGCCATCGGGGTTGAGCAGTTCACCTGCATCGACGACCGCCCAAATCCTGTCCAGGGCGATCCGGTCCGTGACTTCGATTTCGACGATGACGGCACAGTAGGCGCCATTGCCCTTGTAGCGCGCGAAGCCGACGCCCCGGCCGCGCACGGCGTCTGCGCGCGAGGCCGCAGCCTTGGGTTGGACCCAACCGCTGGCGGTGGCGGCCTCCTGCAACACGTGTCGCGCACGCGGGTCATCCAGATGGGCCAGCCGGAAATCAACCGGATCCCGTTGCGCCAGAATCGCGAGTTCATCCATGCACGACTCGATCGCGAATACGTTGGCAAAGGCGCCGAGCGCACGCAGCGCAGAGGTGCGCAGTACGGGCTGGCTGATCAGGTGATAGTCAACCTGGCTGCGCGGCAGCCGGTAAATAGGCACGGCATTGCGGGTGCCGCCCCCACCGCGCGCAAGCGGGAAGTCGGAAAGGGGAATCGGCGGGGCGGGCGGATCCCGGTGTGCCCCGGCGAGACTGCAGATCCCCTGTGCCATGCCAGGCCGCTGCACGTGTGTATGGCTCCAGACGTCTTCGCGCCAGGACTCGATCGTGCCGCTGTCATCCAGCGACGCCGCGATGCGCACCAGCATCGCAGGCCCGTGTGGCGACCAGGCGAACTCGTCCTCGCGCGTCCACTGGACGCGAACGGGCCGGGCCGCAGCGCGCGCCAGCATCGCCGCGTCCACGCCGGCATCGTCGGCGCCGTTATGCCCATAGCACCCGGCACCGTCGGCGTGGATCACGGTGATGTCATCCACCGGGATGTCGAGCACGAGCGAGAGTTCGCGGCGCAGGGGAAAGCTTCCCTGGCCTTGCGTCCATACCGTCAGACGGTGATCGTCCCAGCGCGCCAGCGCGCAGGAGGGGCCGATCGAGGCGTGCGAGAGAAAGGGGCGCGAGTACTGCGCATGGAGGCTGCGCCCGGTCGATCCGATGGACAAGGCGTCATTCGGCGCGGCGATGCCCCCGCCCGTCTGCGATACAACGCTCACCTGCGCCGGCATGTCACCTAGCCACGCCTGCGTGTCGCCCGGTGGGGGCAGGGTGCGCGCGCCGGTCCAACGGGTCAGGCTTCGAATCTGCGCGGCGGCTGCGATCGCCTGCTCCTCGCGCTCGGCGCAAACACCGATAAAGTCCCCGCTCACGAGCAGGGCGCAGACGCCCGGCATTTCGCGAACGCACTGGCGCGCTGCGTCGTCGAATGCCTCGAGCCGCGCGTCATAGGCCGGTGGGCGAACCACACGGCCATGCACCATATCGGTCAAGGCCAGGTCGTGGATGAAGGCGGCTGCGCCGAATTTCGATTCGAGATCCGGGCGCCGTGCGCTTTTTCCCGTGACCGTGCGTTCGTGCGCACGCTTGGGGCTGGCAAGGCCAGAGGCCCTGACGTTGAGGTCGACCGCCTCGCGCAAATCCCAGTAAGTTCGTTGCGCAGCGCTGGCAGGGTTGCTCAGAACCCCCGCGTGAACCTCGATTTCGTCCGGGCGCACGCCCAGGGCCAGCGCGGCCTGCGCGACGAATCGTGCGCGAACCTCCGCGCATGCCTGCCGCAGCGCGATCACGCCCACCTGGGTCGACAAACTGCCCGAGGTGTAACCCTGGTCAGGTCCGTGCGCAGTATGGCCTGCGCACAGTCGCATCCTGGCGAGCGGGATATCGAGTTCTTCTGCGGCCACCTGAAGCTGCACGATGCCGATCCCCTGGCCGAGTTCGACTTTGCCCGCGTTGACCGTGACGCTGCCATCGGCTTGAACGGCGATCCATCGCGCGAGGATGGGGTTGTCGGCAAGATCCGGGTGCAGCGCGGCGTTCGCTTGCGCCTGGCTCATGCCGCCCCCCGCAGCGAGGCGGCCGCGCGGCGTGCGGCGCGCAGAATCCGCATGTGCGCAGCGCACCGACAGAGATGCCGGTCGAGCGCTGCCATGATTTCCTGTTCAGTGGGCTCGCCGTTGCGCGACAGGAGCGCGGCAAGCGACATCATGATGCCGTCAGAACAATAGCCGCACTGCGCGGCCTGTTCATCGATGAACGCCTGCCGGATAGCCGCGAGCGCACCACCCAAAGCGGCGGCTTCGATCGTTGTGACTTCGCGGCCTTCGACCGACCAGAGGGGCGTGTCGCAGCTTTGCACGGCGTTGCCGTCGACCAGCACGGTGCACGCGCCGCATGCCCCGGTGCCGCACCCGAACCGCGTTCCTTTGAGGTCGAGGTCATTGCGCAGCGCGTATACCAGCGGCGTGTCCGGATCCGCCTGAAGTTCGATGCGGCGCCCGTTGACCGAGAACGTGATGCGCTGCATGGTCAGCGTTTGGCCGCGCGCTTTTTCAGCCCGAATAGCCTTGCTGCGTTGCCCCCGAGGATCAGGTTGCGCTGGGACTCATCGAGCCCCCTGGCGGCGGCAATCGTGCGTACGGGGTTGTCATCGGCCATGTCGTAGGGGTAGTCGCTGCCAAGCATGACCTGGCGGGCTCCGTAGAGCGACACCAGCGATTCGAGCATGCCCGGATCGAAGGTAATGGTGTCGTAGTAGAACTTGCGCAGGTACGACGAAGGCTTTTTCTTGACCGTGATGCGCGAATCCGGGCGCGCCTTCCAGCCGTGATCCATGCGCGCGGGGTAATGCGCAAGATAGCCGCCGCCGTGTGCGACGAGGAACTTCAGTCCGGGGAAACGATCCAGCACGCCGCCGAAAATCAGATGGCTGACCGCCAGCGTGGATTCCAGGGGATTGCCGATGATGTTATTGAAGTAATAGTCTGTCATGCGGTCGGCATGGGTGAACCCCATGGGGTGCATGAACACGACGACGCCGAGTTCCTCGGCCTTGGCAAAAAAACGGTCCAGCCCCAACCGCTTGTCGGCGAGGTCCACGCCGTTGACGTTCGTGCAGATCTCGACGCCGCGCATGCCCAGCTTGCGCACGCAGCGCTCGAGCTCTCGCGCGGCCATCCCGGGATCCTGCAGCGGCACCGTGCACATTCCTGCAAACCGGTCGGGGTTGCCCGCAACGATCTGCGCGATCCGGTCGTTGGTCGCCCGCGATAACTGCCGGCCAAAATCCGCATCGGCATAGTAGTAATACTGCGACGGGGAGGGTGACACGACCTGGACGTCGATTCCCATGCGATCCATGTCGTGCAGCCGCGTCTCGATGTCGGTGAGCTTGGCCGCGCGATCGCGCATCTGCTTCTGGTTGACTTCACGCGTGAGCGCATTCGCATAGACAATGGACGGCTCGCGCTCGAACGGCTTGAGCGGTGCGGCCATCGCAGCGACGTCATTATTCTGGTAGTGGCAGTGGACGTCGATGTGCAACTGCCGGCCTCGCGCCGATGCGATGCCGGTCTTGCGTGCGGCCGATGCCGGCTTGCCGGCCACTGCTGCGCCGTGGCCGCTTCCGGCTTGCGGGAACGCGGTGTCTGACGCCGGCGACAACGCGCCGTGACTGCAGTTTTCGTGGCTTGCGGCGGTGCAGGTAAAAAACATGGGCGTCGATCCGTAAAGGTCAGTGCGTCAGTGTATGCCCAGGTATCGGGCAAGCGTATCTGGCTCGGCGGTCAGTGCGGCTGGCGTCCCTTCCCACACGATGCGACCGGTTTCGAGGATGTAGACCCGGTCGGCCACTGCCAGGGCGCTGTAGAGGTTCTGCTCCACCAGCAGGATGCCCAGGCCCTCGGCGCGCAGCGAACCGAGTATGTGCTCGACGTTCTCCACGGCCACGGGCGCCAGGCCTTCCGTGGGTTCGTCCATGAGCAGGATGCGCGGCCCGGTCATCAGCGCGCGACCGATGGCCAGCATCTGGCGCTCGCCTCCCGATAGCTGGCTGCCGCGGTGCTGCTTGCGTTCCGCAAGCCTCGGGAACGCCTCGAAGACCCTGGGTACGGTCCATGCACCGGGCGCCGTTCGCTCGAGCATCTGCAGGTGTTCGAGCACAGTGAGCGAAGCGAACAGACGTCGCCCCTGGGGAACATAGCCCACGCCCCGGCCTGAGATCTGGTAGGGACGCTGGCCGACGAGATCGGTGCCGTTGAACAGAATGGAACCCGACGTGACACGCGGTGTCGCGAGCCCCATGACCGATCGCACCAGAGAGGTCTTGCCCATCCCGTTGCGACCCAGCAGCGCCACGACCTCGCCCTCAGCCACGCGCAGGGTTGCGCCGTAGAGCACCTGTGCCTGGCCGTACGCCGAACAGAGCTCGGTGATCTCAAGCATTGCGCGGCTTCCCCAGATAGATTTCCTGGACGCGTGGGTCACGCCGAATTTCGTCTGGTTTGCCTTCGACCAGTACCTTGCCCTGAAACATGCAGATGACCCGGTCGACGAGCCCCAGGGCCAGGTCGATGTCGTGCTCGATCAGCACCAGCGCAAGCTCGCCTGGCAGGCTGCGGATGACGTGGGCCATGACCACCCGCTCAGCAGGTGAAAGGCCCGCCGCAGGCTCGTCGAGCAGCAAGAGCTTTGGCGAACTGGTCAGCGACATGGCCAGTTCGAGCTGGCGTTGCTCGCCGTAGGAGATCTCCTTGACCAGCACGTCGCGCCTGGACTCCAGGTGGCATTTCGAGAGGGCGGCGTCCACGACAATGCGCTCTTCGCCTGCTGCGCGATCGCTGCGCCAGACCGCGAACTTCGTGGGCGACAGCCCGCGCGTGGCCAGCAGCAGGTTTTCCTCGACGGACAGCCCGAAGAACAGGTTGGTGATCTGGAAAGTTCGCGCGATTCCGCGCGCCGCCCTGGATTCGGGCGATGCGCGCGTGATGTCGTGCCCTTCGAAACGGACGGTTCCCCGGTTGGCCGGCAATAGCCCGGTGATGGCATTAAAGAGCGTCGTCTTGCCGGCGCCGTTGGGCCCCAGGATCGCGACGCGCTCGCCTGACGCGACCGACAGCGTCGCGTCGTCAACCGCCTTGAGCGCACCGAAGTGGACGCCCACGCCTTCGAGTTGCAGCAGGGGTTTCATCAACTACGATTTCTTGATGCCCTGGAAGTTGCGCGAGTAGGGCGGCTGCTTCATGTACTCCTCGGGGTCATAGGTCCAGAATTGCGAAACCTCGGGATACGTTGCAACCGGCACGTTCCAGTACTTTCCGTCCGGGCGCTTGACGACGTCGCGGATGAAGACGTCGTATATCGGGTTGCCGTACTTGTCCAGGTGCACGGGGCGCCCGAGCGGCGATGTCGTCAGCACCACTTCGCGAACCGCCGCGAGGAACTTGGGGCGATCCTCGACGTTGCCATTGACGGCGTTGATCGCCTGCGCGAGCCAGAGCGCAGCCGAATAGTGCGAGAACCCGTAGATCGACGGCAGGTGCTTGTAGGCGGCGTTGTATTCGTCGACGAACTTCTTGGTTGCCGGCGAATCGTTGCCCTCGGCGAAGTGCGCCGATGAGATGATCCCGGCGGCTTCGTCGCCGAGCGTGCGGATCACCGACTGGTCGGTCGCGTTTTGCGCGCCGAGCAGCGCGATCTTGCCCTTGAGCCCGAAGTTGGACCACTGCTGGATAAAGCGCGAGGCGTCGGCGCCTGTCTCCATCGCGAACACCGCATCCGGCTTGGCAGCCTGGATCTGCGCCAGGTAGGGGCTGAAATCCTGCGTGTTCAGGGGATTCCAGTACTGCGCCACGATCTTGCCGCCAAGTTCAGTGAAGACCTGCGAGAATCCGCCACACTGTTCGTGACCGAACGTGTAGTCCTGCGAGATCGTGATGATGTTGCGGAAGCCGAGCTTCTTGTAGGCGTAGTCGGCGAGCGGGCGCGGCATCTGGCTGGCGGTGTATCCCGCGACGCGCAGCACGTTGGGGATGCGCGCGCGCTGGGTCAGGTCATCCGCGGCGATGACGGGAATGAAGTAGGGGATGCCTGTCGTCTTTGCATATTCGGCCACTGCAAGGCCGGTGTTGGCCAGCAGATCACCGACGAGGAAGTCGACCTTGGTCTGTTCGGTCAGTTTGCGCGCCTTTTGCAGCGCGATATCCGGATTGGATCCGTCGTCTTCGATGAAGATCTGGACCTCGCGGCCGCCCGCCTTCTTGCCGACCTGGTCCCAGTAGAGATTGAACCCTTCGACGATTTCCTTTCCGCCGGAGGCGACGACCCCGGTCAGGGGCGTCAGCAGGCCGATCTTGATCGGGCCGGTACCTTGCGCCAACGCCTTCTGGAAGGAGCCGAACACGGCGAGGCCGCTGAGCGCGGTGCTTGAAGCGAGAAAATTGCGACGATCCATCTTGCTCTCCAATAGTGGAATAGGGACGTTAGAGCCAGTTCAATGCGGGTAGTTCACTTTCTTGCGCCACGCCTGAGCGAACGCAGTTTTCCGACGATGCCCTCCGGGGCGAAGATCATGGTCAGCACGAACAGCAGACCGAGCACCATGGACCAGCGCTCGGTGTAGGAACTCACGATATTTTCGAGCCCGATGATCACGGCCGCGCCGACCACGCCGCCAAAGAGCGTCCCGACGCCGCCGATGATCGCCATCAGCAAGCCCTTGACGGATTGGGCGAGCGCAACCGTGGATGGGCTGACGAAGCTGTTGAACAAAGCATACAGAACTCCGGAAACGCCCGCCATCAAGCCGGAGAACATGAATCCGGCGATCAGGTGACGGGTCGTGTGGTATCCCAGGCTTTTCATGCGCGATTCGCTTTCGCGGATGCCCCGCAGCGTGAGCCCGAAGGGCGAGTTCACGAACCGCCACATCACCAGAGTCGCCACCAGCCCGACGGCCAGCACAAAGTAGTAAAAATGCATCGGATCGAGCAGCCAGGCGGGGCGCACGGCGCCGCGCAGGCCGTTTTCCCCACCGGTCACCGAAGTCCAGCGCTGGCAGATTCCCCACACCACCATCCCGAGCGCGAGTGTCAGCAGCAGGAAGTACACGCCCGTCGTGCGCACCGCCAGGACGGCGAACACCATCGACACGGCGACGGCGACCAGGATGCCCAGAAGCATCCCGATCCAGGGACTGCCGCCCAGCGTCGTGACGAAGTACATGACCACATAGGTGGCCACGCCGAAAATCGCGCCGTGGCAAAGCGGCGTGCGGCCGGCGTAGCCGGCGAGGATGTCGATCGACATCGCCAGCAGCGCGTAGATGAGCGTCAGCGTCGCAAGGCTGGTCTGGTAGCCCGAGAGCAGCAGGGGAAGCGCAGCGAGCAGTGCGACGACCAGGGCGGACCAGAGCGTGCGGGGTTGCATGATTGTTCCGTCCTCAGGTGGGGCGTCCGAACAGGCCGGTAGGCCTGAACGCCAGCAGCAGCGCCATCGGGCCGAAGATCACGAAGTATGACAGTTCCGGAAACCAGACCTGACCGAACGTCGAGAGCATCGCCACCGCGAGGCTGCCCACCGCCGCGCCGCCCAGGCTGCCTCGTCCGCCGATGATGACGACGGCCAGGCTATAGACAAGAATTTCGGAATCCGCGCTCGGGTAGAGCGAAAGAAACGCCCCGCCAAGTGCGCCGGCCACCCCGGCGAGCGCCATCCCGAGCATGAACGTGGCGACGAACACCTTGCGGATGTTCACGCCCATCGCCTCGACAGTCTCAGGGTCGTCGACGCCCGCGCGGATGAGCGCGCCCAGTCGCGTGCGATTCATCAACAGCCACAGCAGGACAAGCACGAGTATTCCGACAAACAGCACGAACAGTCGGTAGCGCGGGTAGGTCAGGCCAAAAAACTCGAGCGGCCCCTTCAGGATCTGCGGGATCGGTACCGTGAACGTGTCGCCGCCGAAGATGACCAGAGAGGCGTCGTCGATCATCAGGGCCAGGCCCAGCGTCATCAGCACCTGCCGCAGCTCGACACCCCGCGCGAATCTCAGCAGCGATTGTTCGACCAGGCCCAGGAGCGCGATGGCGGCGGCAGCGGCCGCCAGGCCCAGCAGAAAACTCCCGGATTCCACCGCCACGGCGTAGGCGACATAGCCGCCCATGAGATACATCGCGCCATGGGCGAGGTTGACGATGCGCATCAGCCCGAAGATCAGCGTAAAGCCGCTCGCCACCAGAAACAGCAGTGCGGCGAATGTCAGCCCGTTGAGGATCTGGAAGGTCGTGAAAGACATCAGCTGCCCGCCCCGTTGATGCGGTGCTGCTCGGCGCGAAACCAGTCCAGTATTTGCGATCCGGTCCAGAACACGACGTCGTCGCGCCGCGTGAGCTCCTCGATCACCTTGCGAAACCACTTCAGGCGATGGGGAGCGCCCATGATGTAGGGGTGCACGACCAGCGCCATGACGCGCGCCGAGTCGCGCGCATCGTGGTGCAACTGCTCGAACTGGTCCATGGCGCGGTCGTAGTACTCGCGGGCGCTGTGGTGCTGGATGAGCATCATCGCGACGTCGTTGCATTCCTGTGTGTAGGGAATGCCGGTGATGGTGCTCCCTGAGCGTGTCGCGAGTTCGACTGGCTGGTCATCGAGCACCCAGTCGCAGACATAATCGTATCCGGCTTCCTGGAGCAAGTCGGGGGTCTGCCAGGTTTCGGTCAGGCCCGGGCCCAGCCATCCGCGTGGCGCGGTTCCAGTCAGCGTTCGGATCGCCTCGGTCGTCAGGCGAATCGCCTCGGCCTCGTCATCGACCTTCTGCATGTTCTTCTGGATGAATCCGTGCCCGAGGAACTCCCACCGGCGCGCAAGCGCGGCCTGCGCAATTTGCGGGTACGTCGCCAGGCACGAGCCATTGACGGCAAGGACCGCGGGAATGGCATGCTGGTCGAAAACCTCGAGCATGCGCCAGAACCCGACGCGGTTGCCGTACTCGTGCCATGCCCAGTTCGGGATGTCCGGCGAGGGCGAGCCGCCGGCCGGCGGCGTCAGCACCGTGCGCGGCATGGGCTGGTCGATATCCCATTCTTCCACATTGACGATGACCCAGACGGCGAGCCTTTTCCCGCCCGGCAGGATGAGCCGCGGGCGTTCGGTGATCGGCGAGTAGGCAAGCCTGTCGTGCGGGCGCATGGGATGTTCTCCGGTTCAGCCCCGCGCCTTCTGGTACCAGTCCAGAATCTGCGCGCCGTTCCAGTGAAGCACACCGCTGTGCTTGTTGATGTGTTCGTAGACCTTCTCAAGGTAGCCGATGCGGAAAGGCTGCCCGCTGATGTAGGGATGGATGGCGATGGCCATGATCTTCGGACGCTCCGCCGATTCGAGGTAATAGCGGTCGAAGGTGTCGCAGCACTTCTGGGTCCAGTAGGCGGCTTCATGGTGCTGCACGATCATCATCGGGATGTCGTTGTTCTCCACCGTGTAGGGCAGCGTCACCAGCGGACCATGCGCGGTCTGGATTTCGGTCGGCTCGTCGTCGTACGGGAAGTCGCCGATGTACTTGACACCCGCCGCGGCGAGCAGATCCGGCGTTTCGTAGGTCTGGGTGAGCCCGGGGCCGAGCCAACCCACGGGCCGCTTGCCGGTGAAGCGCTCCAGCGTGTCCATCGATCGCTCGATCATCGCCTTCTGGTCCTCGACCTTGTGGATGGGCATCTGCTCATAGGCGTGAGCCATGAATTCCCATTCCGCCTCCAGGCAGGCCTGCGCCACGCGGGGGTAGTCCACGGTGACCCGGGCGTTGATCGAAAGCGTCGGACGGATCCCGAGCGCGTCGTAGAGCTTCTTGAAGCGCCAGAAGCCCACGCGCATGCCGTACTCGTGCCATGCCCAGTTCGGGACGTCGGGCTGCAGCGCGACGCCCGTCGGCGCGGGCAACACCTGGCGCGCCATCGGGCGGCCAATATCCCACACCTCGAGGTTGACGATGGTCCAGACGATCATTTTCGCGTTGCCCGGCAGCTTCAGCACGGGACGGTCGACGATGGCGGAGTAGGTGGCGCGCTGGCCCGGGGTCATGGTCATATTGGGTTCCTGTTGCCTGTTTACCTTAACCGACAATGAAGTCGGGCAGGTCCATGATTTCGCGTGAGGTCATGACAAAGCCGAACGCCGTGCGGATGCACAGCAGCGCGGCATCGTGCAGTTCGGGCTTGTCCATCGTGTCGACGCAGTCGCTTGCGACGACCACGGCGTAGTCCATTGAGCAGGCCGCCGTCACGGTCGACAGCACGCAACTGTTGGTGTTGACGCCCGTCACGATGAGGGTGTTGATGCCGTGCGAACGCAGCAGCAGATCCAGATCCGTCGCGACAAAGCAGTTATAGCGCTTCTTGGTGTTGACGACCCAGTCCCGGGCGGTGTCGTGCAGGCCGGGCATGATCTCGCCGCCTGGCATGCCGATGATGTTGTGACGCAGAACGTTCTTGCGCGGATTGTCGGGATCCTCCGACCGCGTCCGCCAGAATGGGTTGACGCGGATTTCCTCGGCATCGCGATACTGCGTGACCAGATGCACGACCGGGATGCCGGCCCCACGCGCCCAGTCCATCAGGTGCCGGTTGGCCTGGATCACGCGCGTGGCGACCTCGGGCGTGGCGGGCATGGTGGCGACCGCCATGTCGAGATGGC
>CAITPF010000425.1 GCA_903894155.1 uncultured beta proteobacterium
CGCATCGTGATGTTGCGTGGAACTCACGTTATTGAGGGTGTCACCAAACCGTCACCCATCTGTCACGCGTGCGTCAACTGCAACGCCCATCATCACCGGGCATGAAGCCGCATGATTCAATTTTCAACGCCGAGAAGCCGGTGCAACACCGGACGATCTGGATATCCGACATTCATCTGGGCACGTCAGGATGCAAGGCAGAGTACCTGCTGGATTTCCTGAAATGGAACGAGTCCGACACGCTCTATCTGGTGGGCGACATTATTGACGGCTGGCAGCTCAAGAAGGGCTGGTACTGGAAGCAGAGCCACAACGATGTTGTGCAAAAGATTCTGCGCCGGGCACGCAAGGGATCGCGGGTCGTCTACATCGCCGGGAACCACGACGAGGTCGTGCGGCAGTTTATCGGCATGGCGTTCGGCGAAATCGAGATCGCGGATGAGGCGGTCCACCACCTGCTCGACGGCCGGCGCCTTTGGATCACACACGGTGATCTGTTCGACGGGATCATTCAGCATGCCAAGTGGCTCGCCTACCTTGGCGACAGCCTCTACACCGTCATCCTGAAACTCAATAATTACTTCAACCACGTTCGCAATCGCTTCGGCCTTTCGTATTGGTCGCTGTCGCAGTACCTCAAGCACAAGGTCAAGAACGCGGTGTCTTTCATCACCGAATTCGAGCAAGTATTGACCACCGAGGCGCGGCGGCGCGGATATGACGGTGTGCTGTGCGGCCATATCCACAAGGCCGAGATCCGGGACATTGACGGGATCCTCTACTGCAACGACGGCGATTGGGTCGAAAGCCTGACCGCGATCGTAGAGACGCCGACCGGCGAGTTGAAGATCATTCACTGGAATCAGCGGTCTAGCCGACCCGTCCTGGAGAGCATCGATGCACAAACTGCCTGAAATCAAACGCCTGCTGATCGTGACGGATGCCGCTGCCCCGCAGGTCAACGGTGTCGTGCGTACGATCGGAAACACCACCCGACATCTTGAGGCGATGGGCGTCGAGGTTCAGATGCTGACGCCTGAGCGCTTCAGGACGATCGCCTGCCCGAGCTACGCGGAAATCCGGCTCTCGCTGACGACGTCGCGCACGGTTGAGCGGATCATCGACGAGATCAACCCCGACGCGTTGCACGTTTCCACCGAAGGGCCGCTGGGCTGGCACGCGAGAAGCGCCGCGTTGCGGCGCGGATGGAAGTTCACGACGGCATTCCACACGCGGTTTCCGGAATATGTGCATGCGCGCACGGGCATTCCCCCGTCGTGGGTCTATAAAGTGTTCAAGCGCTTCCACGGCTCAGCTTCGGCCGTGCTCGCACCGACGCCGACCATTCGCGACAATTTGATTTCGCATGGGTTTGAGCGGATCGTCCAATGGACGCACGGCGTCGATCACGACATTTTTTATCCGCGCATCGCGCAGCGACCGATCAACAAGGAAAACCCCGTTTTTCTGTACGTCGGACGCCTGGCGATCGAAAAGAACGTCGAGGCCTTCCTCAAGCTGGATCTGCCGGGCACGAAATGGGTTGCCGGAGAAGGCCCCATCGAGCAGGACCTCAAGCGCAAGTATCCTGAGGCAAGGTATATCGGCGTGCTGTCCCAGGATGACCTGGCCAAACTCTACAGCGATGCCGACGTATTCGTATTCCCGAGCCTCACCGACACGTTTGGACTGGTCATGGTGGAGGCGATGGCTTGCGGTCTTCCGGTAGCCGCCTTCCCGGTGCCGGGGCCGCTTGACGTGATCGCGAAAAGCGGTGCCGGCGTGATGAACCACGACCTGCGCACGGCGTGTCTTGAGGCGCTGCGGATTCCGCGCCAGAACGCGATCGCGCACGCAAAGACGTTTTCGTGGGAAATCGCCTCGCGCAAGAAGCTCAATGCGCTGGTGTGGATGCGTGGCGATGATGCGGTGTTCGCCCGCCACGCGGCACCTGCGGTCGAGTCGGTTGCCCTTTAGTAGACGTCGGGAACGTACATCTTTTCAGGTACGGGGTTCCTGATGTAGTCCGGGTTGTGCACGCGCGCCGGAAGGTTCACCAGCGCATGCTCGACTTCCTGGTAGGGAACCTGGGCAAGGAAGTGACGGATGCAATTTAACCGGGCGCGCTTTTTATCGACTCCATCCACGATCCACCAGGGCGCCTCGGAAATGTGCGTGCGCTCCAGCATGACTTCCTTGGCCTTGGTGTAGGCCTCCCAGCGACGGCGCGATTCCAGATCCATCGGGCTGAGCTTCCACTGTTTGAGTGGATCGCGAATGCGCATCGTGAACCGCAGATGCTGTTCATCGTCGGTGATGGAAAACCAGTACTTGATGAGGATGATGCCCGAGCGTACGAGCATTTTTTCGAATTCGGGAACCGTTCTGAAAAATTCTTCGTACTCATCGGCGGTGCAAAAGTCCATCACCTTCTCGACCCCTGCCCGGTTGTACCAGCTACGGTCAAAGAGGACGATCTCGCCGCCCGCGGGCAGATGCGGAACATAACGTTGGAAGTACCATTGCGAACGCTCGCGTTCGCTCGGCGCTGGCAGCGCCGCGACACGGCACACCCGCGGATTGAGTCGCTGCGTAATCCGCTTGATGGCGCCGCCCTTTCCGGCGGCGTCGCGCCCTTCAAACAGGACGACCACCTTCAGGTTGTGCGCCACGACCCAGTCCTGAAGCTTCACCAACTCGCCCTGCAGCCGGAAAAGTTCCTTGAAATAGACCCGCCGGTCAAGCGACCCATCCGCAGGCTCCCCCTGGGCGGGAATGTCCATGAGCAACTCGTCGATCCGATCGTCGTCAAGCTCCATTTCGAGCTCTTCGTCATAGCCGTCGATCAGCTCTTCCCGTGCGCGTTGTGCAAAGGATTTTTGTGCCGCGACCTCGCGTGCGCCTTTGACCGGGCGCGCTGGCGCGCGTTTCGCGACCTTCTTTGCAGGAGACTTGGACGTTGCCTTCGTCACGACCTTTTTGGCCGAAGACTTGGACGTTGCCTTTGTCACGACCTTTTTAGCCGAAGACTTAGACGTTGCCTTCGTCGCGACCTTTTTAGTCGGAGACTTCGACGTTGCCTTCTTCACGACTTTTTTAGCGGGAGACTTCGAAGCTGCCTTCTTCGCGACCTTTTGGGCCGGAGAGTTCGCTGACGCCTTTTTCGCGACCTTATTGGCGGGAGATTTTGACGTCGCCTTCTTCGCGACGGCAGCGACTTTGTGCGCCGTTGAGGTTCCGGGCTTCTTGGTGACCATTTCGAATTTGCCTTTTCAGTCAGACGCTATAGATTACTACTGTGTCGTGACGGTCTTGTTTCAATAATCGTCGTCGTCGCCTGGAGGCACGGCACGGCTGTAGTCGAGCTCAAGAAACTGGGTCTTGTGGCTTCCGGAGACGAGCAGCCGCATCGTGAAGGCTCTGCCATCGGGAAGCGACACGTCAAGCACGTAAGGGCCGGGATTGACGTTGCGAACGCGGAAAAATCCGTACTCATCCGTCACCGCCTGCTGTTCGGTGCCGGCGTGCATCCGAAACCGGACCCCGGCATCCGCAAATACGCGCGCTTCGAAATTGTCGACGATGCGCCCGACCACCTCGGTGGCCTGCGAGGGCGCGACCAGCGTCAGCGCGAGCAGCGCCAGGGTGCGCAACGCTCGCTGGCCGATGGCGAACGATCGGTTGGTCATCATGGCCTCACCATCCCACGATCGTGGCGTCTGTCACGACAGGCGCTGTGCCTGGTGCCTTTGCGCCAAAAGCGCGTCCGAGCCTGGTATGGATCGACGTGTTCTCGTAGTAGCCCGAAAAGTGATCCGCGCCCGCGCCCTGGGCCGAAACAAGCACGTCATCGCCTGCGTGCGGCGCAACATCGATGGCGCCGCTCGTCTTATTGGCCCCACCCTTGACATTGCGCGTGGGCATGTTCCCGGTCATCAGGAGCCCCTCGGGCTGGCGCACCGCGTTGGGAACCGCAGGCTGTTCGATCGATTTGCCATCGTCGGTCTTGCGGGTGCCCACCGGCTTGAGCGGCTGGTAGTTGGTCAGGAAGGTCGTGCTGTAGGTCGGGCGCCCGCCATCTTCAATGATCAGCTTGATCGCCGGATCCGGATCATCCGGATAACCGTCCTTATTGTCATCCGCATAGGTGGGGAATGTCGCGTCGTTGAACGTCCCGATGGCGTCCTGCAGCGCGCAGGGGCGATCAGGGTCGGCTGGGGATCCAAGCGTGATCGGATAATTTCCTCCGGTGGTCTTGAAGCAGGATTCAGCGCCACCGACCAGGGCACCCGTGAGCGCCACGCCGATGATCGTTTGCGGCTGCGCGTGATCGGAGGTCACCACCATGAGTGCCTGGCGGTCTTCGCCAAGTCGCTTCGTGGTGGCGGCCACCGCCTGGTCGAGTTCGATGACTTCATAGATCGAGCGATCGAATTCCAGGATATGCCCCATCTTGTCGGATTGCGACTGCTCAACCAGCAGCATCCATCCCCCGTCCGCGCGCGCATCCTGGCGGCTGAGCGCTTCGAGGACACTGGCGGCCTTAGCGATCATTTCCGTCTTCATCGGGACATTGCGAAAGCAATCGGCCACCGTGGTGCCGCAACCGGCGCCTTGCGGGGGGGCGATACTC
>CAITPF010000426.1 GCA_903894155.1 uncultured beta proteobacterium
GGCCGCCTGCGCCCAGCTAACCGCCTGGGCCACCCAACCGGGGATGCTTCAGTTCACCCTGGCGGTAAACGTCAGCGCCAAACAGTTCCGCCAGCCCGATTTCGTCGATCAGTGTCTTGCGATCTTCGCCCGCACCGGGGTCGACCCCAACCGCCTCAAGTTCGAGCCCACCGAGAGCCTGCTGTTCGAGGACGTCGATGACACCATTGCCAAGATGACCGCACTGCGCGCACACGGCGTGCGCTTCGCTCTGGACGATTTTGGAACGGGGTACTCGTCCCTGACGTATTTGCGGCGCCTGCCCCTGGATCAGGTCAAGATCGACCAGTCGTTCGTGCAGGACGTTCCGCACGACCCCAACGCCTGTGTGATCGCGCGCGCCATCATCGCCCTGGGGCAAAGCCTGGGGCTGGCAGTCATCGCCGAGGGCGTCGAGACCGAAGAGCAACGCGCGTTCCTGGAGAGCAACGGCTGCCGTCAATATCAGGGATATTTATATAGCCGTCCCCTTCCTTTGAAGGAATTTGGGGCTTACGTGACGCATATGCAGGGCAAGGGGGTTGAAGTCGTCGATGTAAAGAGCCCTCCATAAGGGTCCGCGTAGTTTCCCCAGTCGTCTGCAAACGACATTGTCCGGTTAACCGTCGATTTAAACGACGCTAGCCACTTCAGCATTCCGCAAAGACGCATTGCCGCTGCTTATTTCTGCAGTCCGAAAAGAGACTGTTAGCAGCCAATGACATCGGCGGATTGTGCAACGGGCTGCAAGCGGGACTTCGCGTTACTCTCATCGACAACAGATCAAGATGGCGAAGATCACGTGACAACAACATCCTCATCTTCATCTTCATCTTCATCTTCATCGTCAATCCTAACGCTCGGCACTCGCGCTCATACACGCCGTGAAATCATCTGAAGGAGCAGGATGTCCGAATAGGTATCCCTGGAAAAAGTCGTAACCTGCCGGCACAATGCTGCAGCGGGCGCTAAAAATGCACAACCGAATTGTTGGCGTTGACAACCAAAGCTTTTACGGCTGGGGAAAGTGCAGAAAAGCATTACACCACCGGGCGCATACAAACCAAATCTTTACTGGCAGCGTGGGCAACATCACGCGACACGTGCCGCACAACGAATACAGACCATTGTCAAATAAATCAATAACTTACAATCTAAATCATCATGAATAATGACTACTGGATCGACAATCATTTTAATTTAATACCGTATTCACCTTATATCTTTGCCGTATCGACGGTTGTCTTTTTGTTTATTGGATGGGTCCACGGGAGGTACCGCCTCAAAACGAACAAAAAAGTCATGGTAAGAGATGAATTGGCATCGACGATTTTTGGTCTATCTGCTCTTATATTGGGCTTTATCTTTGTCACTGCCGTTGATCACTACAACCAACGGACTGAAGCCATTAGAAACGAAGCCCTTTCGCTTGATCGTGTTTACGCCTCAACTAAATACCTCAATGCGGCAGATCAAATCATTGCCAAGAAACATCTAAAAGACATCGTGGACGCTCGGTTGAACGTCTATCAAGACGCAAATTCATTTGATGATCTTGATCGCAATATCGCCTCACTCGAAACGCAGCTTGACCAGTTCAATGAGTTCATCACTCAAAGCATCGCCAGGTCCCCTGTCGATACGCGGGAGTTTGCAGATAAAACACTGAGAAGTCGCGTGGACAAATTGTCAGATGTATTTGCCACCGCAGTGTTGCATGCCAAGAATCATCCTGCAGTCCTGCTGGAAAGATTCTTATTCATTCAGCTAATCGTTAGCGCCATGTTATGCGGATATTCAATGGCAGTGAAGAAGGAGGAGGATTGGTATTTAACGATGCTCTATCTGGTGCTCATGGCGGTGATGCTATATGTGATCAACTGCCTTGAGTTTCCGAACCAGCTCGTCAGTTTTGACATGTTTAATCGCGAGCTCCTGCGGTTTCAGAAACTTGTTCAATAAAGCATATTTTTAAGTTCGCAACCCCTTTCCCCTGACCCGATGAGTGTCAGTGCATTGTTGCGCTCTGAGTTGAGTCGCGAACATGAGTACTACAGCTACCGAAATCACTTGATTGGAGATCAAGTCAGCATAGAAGGCCGCATCCTCGCTGTAGCAAACGTCGTAGAAGCAATGTCATCCTATCGACCTTATCGACCTTATCGTCCAGCCTTGGGAATTGAAGTCGCGTTAGCTGAAATTGCTCGTGGTCGTGGCACCATTTACGATGCAGCAATCGTGGACGCCTGCCTAAAGCTGTTCCGTGAAAAAGATTACAAGATAGCCGCGGCTATTCATTAGCCGCGTCAAATGCGCCCCATCTTTGAAATCGGCCAGAGCCGATTAAGGGTGCGTTCGTCAGGATTTCAATTTGCCGCGCCTCGGCCCACCGGCGGGTCGCAATCCTTCGCGCCAGACGAGCAGGCCCGAAACGTAGGACTTGATCATTTGGGTCGATGCGGCCAGGCTCCCATGGAGTTCCTCCGCCATTTCGCTGCGCGCAGCCTGGAAACCGTCAACCATCTTGGCGACCTCACGACCGCGAAGCCTGCAATCTTTCAGCAATTCACTGCGCTGTACTCGTGCCATGTGGTGAAGCGATTTCGCGAAAGCTGCCCGCGCGGTACCCGCGTCATCCAGCAATCGACCCACCGCGGCCGATCGCCCGGCGCAGTCGGCAGCGAGCGTTGCGTTCATCTCTCGGCTACTTGCCATTCTTTCCCGACCGAATGATTGAAGCATCCTGGCCGTTTGTGCCTTGCTGTTTGCAACTGCATCCAGGCGCTCATGCGATGATGCCGCAATCGCCTGCATCAGGGACTCCATCTGGTGTCTCATTTGATTCTTCCTTCAGGTTCAATTCGTCGCATGAACTGCGCGTTTCCCGAATCACCGGAGGGAAGTCAACAGATCGCCCTCCGGGATGGGAAAAACTGCGTCCCGATGCTTACGCGGGTGCAGCGGCGCTTGCCGTCAGGCCAATCGCTTCTGCGTACTTCAGGTAGGTCTCAACCGACGCAATCACAACGCGGGCTTCGATCGACAGCAACTCGATACCGACCAGCGACACCTTGACCCAGGCGTCGATCACGATGCCCTTGTCCAGAATGCGGTCGACCACTTCTGCAAGACTCGATGAGTCCGTTGACTTCTGTACCTTTGCCATTTGAGTTCTCCCTAACAGCGACTACCCCTGATCGATCGACTTCCGATCGTACGAAGTAAGGGGCGCTACCCTTCGTTGATGTTCATCACGCAATTAGCGTGCCAACTTCAACGTGTCAGAAAAATTATTGGGTTTCATAGGTGGGCATGACGGCGGGCGGCTACTTGCGCATCGCTTGCCTTGTCGATTCCGTCGATTTGAGGAGAATGCAGCATGGAATTCATTCCATACCTGTGGCACGTACTCAGGACGACAGGACAGCATTAATCGTGTCGATCATCTCGTCGTGACGGAAAGGCTTGGTCACGAACGCCTGGATGAGCCCCGCACGCAAGGTTTCCTGCACAAGACCATCATCCCGGTAGAAGTATCCCGACACCATGATCATCGGAGATCTACAGGATGTTTCGCTGCGGATGCGCCGGGCCAGATCCACGCCGTCGATATCGGTAAGTTTTGCATCCACCAGGATCAGGTCGCAGGGTTTCCGTGCGGACTTGAGCCAGCGCAATGCATCGGCACCGTTGCCGACGGTCACGACGCTGTATCCGTGATTTTCAAGCAGGCATTCCAGCGCCCAGCAGACATCCGGCTCATCGTCGATCACCAGCACCAGTCGTGGATCCGACATCACCACGTCACCTTGGAGTCCGCCGAGACAGGCAGTCGGATCGTGAAGGTGCTGCCCAATCCCTCGGTGCTCTCGACGCTGATGCTTCCGCCATGCTGCTTGATGATGGTGTGGCAGATCGACAATCCCAGTCCTGTACCCTGGCCGACCGGCTGAGTCGTAAAAAATGGATCGAATATTTTGGGCAGATCACCAGGGGAAATCCCACGACCCGTGTCACACACCGAGAGCAAAGCCTCTGCCTGCTCAAAGTACAGGATCACCCGGACTTCGCCGCCGGGCGCTGTCGCGTGGAATGCGTTCAGGATCAGGTTCATCATGACCTGTTGAAGCAGGTTGCCGTTTCCGAATATCGGCAGGACCGCCTCGGGATAATCCTCGCGCATCCGGATCTTGTGCAGCTTTGCCTGAGGCATCAGCACTAAGACCGTTTCGCGGACCAGCGCTTTCAAGTCGATCGGCGCCATCCGGTCGCTCGGGGAAGGGCGCGCGAAGCGCAGCAGGTTTTCGATGATGCTCGAGGCCTGCTCAATCCCCTGCATGATTTTCTTGACGCAATCCTGCTGAAACCCCGGTTCGATCGCAGGATCCTGAAGAAACTGGACCGCGGAATAGCTGACCGAC
>CAITPF010000427.1 GCA_903894155.1 uncultured beta proteobacterium
GTGATTGGCGCCTCACTTGGGTACCAGTTTACGGGATTTACTCAGTCACCTTGATGAAATCACGAGCGGTTGCATAGGAATTGGCCAACAACGGCGGCGTTGCCGATCGGCCAATCTTACTGATACGATCGGGCAAATCGTAACAATATGCTTCACGCTCCGCACGACAACTTTGCAGCGGATCCCGTGAGCCAACTCGGGGGAGATCGTCTGATGGAAATGCTCGAAGGTATTGCCACGCGGCGCAGCATCCGGGGCTTCAAGCCCACGCCCATTCCGCGCGAGACACTGGATAAGCTGTTTCACCTTGCCTCGCGCAGTGCATCCTACAAGAACACGCAGCCGTGGGAAGTCGCCGTCGTCACTGGCAAGAAGCGCGACGAGCTCAGCAAGATACTTTACGACCTGGCCAGCAGCAAAACCCCGCAGAACCACGATGAACCCGCACCCGGGCTCTACCCGGATGCGCATGAAGAGCGTTCACGTATCCACAACAAGAATCGCTTCGCGGCCATCGGCCTTGGTCGCGATGATGCGCAAGCGCGCGAGCAGGCACGGCTTCTCAATTTCCAGTTTTTCGGTGCCCCCTGTGCGGTTTTTATTTTCATGGATAAGACGCTGACCCACTGGTCGACCTTTGATGTGGGCCTGTTCGTCGAAACGCTCGCACTCACGGCGCACGCGATGGGCCTGGGCACCTGCCAACAGGCTTCGGTCACGGGCTACCCGGATGCGATCCGCAAGTGCCTCGGGATCACGGACGACAAGAAACTGGTGATCAGCCTATCGCTCGGCTATCCGGACTTTGACGCGCCACTCAACGCCTATCACAGCACGCGCGAGCCCAACGAGAAGTTCGTCACCTACTACGATTGAGTTCAGTGCGGCCGCGCTTTCGAGCCGGCCGCAGCTGCAGCCTTGTTATCCCAGTCGATCAGCCTCTGGCGCAGCGCTTAGCCCGAGCGATCGCGACACGGGCCAGGGCAGCTTTTCGTAAAAGTCCCTCACCGCGTCGTAGACCGTATCAAACGGCGGCAATGCACCTTCGATTTCAGGTTGCAAATTGTCATAGCCCTCCGAGGTCATGGACCGAACCTCAGGGTCACGCAGCGATTGACGATGCGGTTCGATGCCGCGAGCCCTTGCAGATGCAACCAGACAGTTCAACAAACGCGCCTGTTCGGTCGTATCCAATGGATGGCACCCTCGCAGCAGCAAGGCTAGGTCATAGACATCCTGACGCCTGTTCCTCCGCCGCGTTGGTTGTTGCAGCAAGGATCGATACTTCTCCGCCATAAGATTGATCTGACTGTATACCTGCAAGCTGTCGCCATCCGTCAGACGCAAAATCTCGACATCCAGAACCGCCTCGTTGTAGCTGTAATCAATCTCCACCACCGTGGGTGCTTGCCCAGCTAACAATCTCTGCAACTCCCGAGGCTTGCTGCGCGGTGCATAGCCAATGGCCAGCCCCAGCGTCGGGAAGTTGGCATCCGGCCTTGCAGGTCGGATCTCTGCTTTCTGGCGCCTACACATCACGTCATAGGAGAACTGTTCATTCGCAAGCGCCATTTGCGCATCAAATTCGGCCAGCAAACCTGCCTCATCCCCTTTGGCATATCTGTCGCGCGTCGAAAAGTCGGCATCCCTGGTGAAGCGACTGCTGCCATAGCGAATGGCCATCAACATGCCGCCCTTCATGACCATCTTGGTGCGTAGCGCCCTTGAGGTGCCGATGGCGCTCAGAATGATGTGCACAGCCTCACGAAAATGACGCTTGTCATCTGGCGCACGCGCCACCCAAGAGGGCAAGTCCAAGGCTTCAATGACATCACTCATTGTTTCCCTCCGGTACCGTCAGCGATGAAACGTTGATAGACAGTTGCCAGCGCTCGGAGTAATTCGGGACATATTCCCCCTCGGCATCAAGTTTTCTGGATCCGCCCCGCTGGGCAAACTGCTGCCAACTCACCAGTTCCGGTGCGTCGAGCTTGCACACTTCCGACAGCAAGTAACCCACGCGCACTTTATCAATAGGCTGACCA
>CAITPF010000428.1 GCA_903894155.1 uncultured beta proteobacterium
AGCGATTTCCCGAAATGCAAGCAAATAAGCGTAACCAATCGCAAGATTGATAAAGGCTGAGTAACACCCACGCATGCACTGGGTAACACCCGCGCAAGCAAAAACTAAGTTTTATTTTCTAAGACTCGAATCATAACCGCAACCAGACAAGGGTTAACCATAATTCTTAGCCACTTTGCGGCGAATATATTGAAACTGTTTGAGGTCTGAATTGTCCTATGGGGAACTATCCGGTCCGCGGGGGTTCCTCTATACTGCGAACCTTTACCAACTGGTGATAATTAATCCGTATATCGTTGAAGTACATCAATAAGCGGAACGGATGGTCTGTTGGCGAGGCGTTACTTCTGATAACGGACTTACAACATTTAGTAACTCATCGACTAAAAGCACGTTTTGAAGCGGACGCCCCAGGATGTGGATAGTTAGAGTAGCGCTGGAACGACCATACACATTCCTTGTGATGTCGATCCTCATCCTGCTGGCGACACCCCTGGCAGTGCTTCGCACGCCCGTTGACGCCCTTCCCGACATCAACATCCCCGTCATCAGCGTGATCTGGACGTACAACGGTCTGTCTGCCGAGCAGATGGGCAACCGGATCACACAGAACCACGAACGCACGCTGACCACCACGGTCAATGACATCGAACACGTCGAGTCGCAGTCGCTCGGCGGCATCTCGATCATCAAGATCTTCTTTCAGCCCAACGTCAACATCCAGACGGCGCTCGCGCAAGTCGTGGCGGTGTCGCAGTCGGTGCTGCGCTCGTTGCCCCAGGGCACGATCCCCCCGCTCGTGATCAAGTACACCGCGTCGAGCGTGCCGGTCGTGCAGATCGGCATGTCGAGCAAGACGGTCGCGGAAAAAGAGTTGTTCGACGCCGCGCTGAACGTCATCCGTCCGCAGATGATCACCATTCCGGGCGTGGCGATGCCGTTCCCCTACGGCGGCAAGCCCCGCGTGGTCTCGGTCGACATCGATCCTCAGGCCCTGCTCGCCAAGGGCATGACCTCGTCGGACGTTATCAACGCCATCAATACCCAGAACCTGATCCTGCCCTCGGGAACCGCGAAGATCGGCGACGTCGAATTCAACGTCGCCGTCAACGCATCGCCGAACAGTTTTGAGGGGCTCAACGACATCCCGGTCAGGACGGTGAACGGTGCAACGACCTACCTGCGCGAAGTGGCCCACGTGCGAGACGGGTTTTCGCCCCAGACCAACGTCGTGCGCCAGAACGGCGAGCGCGGCCTGATTCTCTCGGCGCTCAAGAACGGCAGCGCCTCGACGCTGGACGTCGTGGCTGACATCAAGAAAAAGCTGCCGACGCTGTTGCCGCTGCTGCCCGAAGGCGTTGACGTACAACTGCTTGCGGACCAGTCGATCTTCGTGAAGGCCGCGATCTCGGGTGTGGTGCACGAAGCCCTGATCGCTGCCGGGCTCACGGCGGTGATGCTGCTTCTCTTCCTGGGCAACTGGCGCACCACCGCCATCATCGCGATCTCGATCCCGCTGTCGATCTTTGTCTCGCTGATCTGCCTGAAGCTGCTGGGCGAGACGATCAACGTGATGACGCTGGGCGGGTTGGCACTGGCTGTCGGCATCCTGGTGGATGACGCCACGGTGACCATCGAGAATATCGAGCGTCACCTGCACATGGGAACGGGCCTGTACGAGGCCATCCTGGATGGCGCCGGCGAAATCGCGGTGCCGGCGTTTGTCTCGACGCTTGCCATCTGTATCGTGTTCGTACCGATGTTTTTCCTGGGCGGCGTGGCCAAGTTCCTGTTCGTGCCATTGGCTGAAGCCGTAATTTTCGCCATGCTGGCCTCCTACATCCTTTCGCGAACGCTCGTGCCCACCCTCGCGCTGCTGATGATGGGGCATGATACCAAGCCCGGTCGCGTCACCCGATGGATCCACGCCGTGCATCACCGCTTCAACGCAAGGTTCGAAAAGCTCCGCGCGGCCTATACCCTGCTGCTGAGCTACCTTCTGACGCGCCGCAAGTCCTTTATCGGCATCTTCCTGGGGTTCTGCATCCTGTCCTGCGGTCTGTTCGCATTCCTGGGTCGCGACCTCTTCCCAGTCGTCGACACGGGTCAGATCAAGCTGCACGTGCGCGCGCCCACTGGCACCCGCATCGAAAAAACGACCGAGATCGTCGCCGATGTGGACAACCTCATCCGCCGGGTCATCCCCGAATCCGAACTTGCGTCGATTCTCGACAACCTCGGCCTGCCCAACAGCGGCATCAACCTCTCCTACAGCAGTTCGGGCACGATCGGTTCGCTCGACGGCGACATCCTCATCACGCTCAATCCCGGTCATCGCCCCACGGAAGATTACATGGAGCAGTTGCTGCCGGAGTTGCGCAAGAATTTCCCGGGCGTGGAGTTTTTCTTCCAGCCCGCCGACATCGTGACCCAAATCCTGAACTTTGGTATCCCGGCGGCAATCGATGTTCAGATCCTCGGCCCCAACTACGCTGCCAACCAGATCCTCGCCGGCAAGCTGGTCAGCAAAATCGCCGCGATTCCCGGCTCCGCCGATGTCCATGTGCACCAGCGTCTGGACGCCCCTTCGATCAAGCTGACGATGGATCGCTCGCGCATCCAGGGCATGGGGCTCAGCCCTCAGGATGTCGCGCAAAACCTGTTGCTGCCGCTTTCGGGCAGCGCGCAGACTTCCCCCAATTTCTGGCTCAATCCGTTCAACAACATCAGCTATAGCGTCCAGGCGCGCGCCCCGGAGGTCAAGATCGAATCGCTTGACGATTTGATGCGCCTGCCGGTGGGCACATCGAGCGCCGCATCGGCGGCCGCTTCCGCGACAGGCGGCGGGGCTGCCGCCTCGGGTCGACCAACCCAGGTTCTGGGCAACCTCGTCAGCGCGCAACCGGCCACCGAGTTTGGCATTCTGACGCGCTACAACATTTTGCCGTCAATCGACATCTACGCAAACGTGCGGGGCCGTGACCTGGCCTCGGTTGCGGAAGAAATCCAGGTCATCATCGATGAGGCACGCCCCGAACTACCCCGCGGCAGCAAGATCACGATGCGCGGCCAGGTCGACACGATGCTTAACTCCTACATTGGCCTGGGCATCGGTCTGATTGGGGCAATCATCCTGGTGTATCTGCTGATCGTCGTGAACTTCCAGTCGTGGCTGGATCCCTTTATCATCATTTCGGGCCTGGTCGCAGCGTTGGCGGGCATTGCCTGGATGCTGGTGATCACAGGCACCAACCTGAGCGTGCCCGCGCTGACGGGCGCCATCATGTGCATGGGCGTGGCCACGGCCAACAGTATTCTGGTGGTCTCCTTCGCCCGACAGCGGATGGCGGAAGGCATGCCGGCGCTATCGGCCGCGCTCGAAGCGGGCGCAACGCGACTGCGGCCCGTCCTGATGACGGCGCTCGCCATGATATTGGGGATGATTCCCATGGCGTTGGGCCTGGGCGAAGGCTCGGAGCAAAACGCGCCGCTTGGCAGGGCTGTGATCGGCGGTCTGCTCTTCGCGACAGTTTCAACGGTGCTGTTCGTGCCTGTAGTATTTGCGTCGTTCCACCGCCGGCTGGCGGTGCGCGCCGAACACAAGAAGGCCTTGACATGACAGAAATGAAACACGCGCATTCGGGACTGCCCGAATTTCACATCCACGGCCCGGACAATGACCTGACTCGCGCCGGCGTTGCCCGCAAGGCGGCGTATGCCGGGGTACTGATCGTACTCATCCTGCTGCTCGGCCTGGCCAACGCGGTGTACGGACGCTGGTCGCGCGCCGACACGCTGAGCGCCCGCGCGCAGGCCGCCGCGATATTGCACGTGCTGGTTGTCCAACCGACACCGGGGAGCAAACTCGGCCCGCAATTCACCAAACTGCGCTTGCCCGGCACGCTGCTGGGTCTGTCGGAAGCCCAGATCTACGCGCGCAGCAACGGCTATGTCAAACAATGGCTCAAGGACATCGGCGAACCGGTCAAGAAAGGCGAGGCGCTTGCGCTGCTCGACCTTCCTGAAGTCGCCAAACAGGTCGATGAAGCCGAAGCCAACTACCAACTCGCCAAGAAGGCCTTCGATCGATGGACGCGCCTGCGCGCCGAGGATGCCGTCTCGCAGCAGGAACTCGACGAGAAAACTGCAGCCTACCGGCAAACCGAAGCCACGCTCAAGCGTCTGCGCGAGCAACTCGGCTTTGGCCAGGTCGTCGCGCCTTTCGACGGCATCGTGACCCGACGCAACGTGAACGTGGGTGACCTGGTCAATGCCGGCAATACGGGTACCGCGCAGGCCATGTTCGCGATGGCACGGGTCGACAAGCTGCACGTGTACGCCTTCGTGCCCCAGGACCGCGCCAGTGACATCCGTGTCGGCGATTCAGTCGAGCTGTTGCGCGCCAACGCGCCTGACAAGCCGATCGTCGGCAGGATCGCCCGCACGGCGGGTGCCATCGACAATACGACACGCACGCTGCAGGTCGACATCGAAGTCGACAACGCCGATCGTGCGCTGATGCCCGGCACCTACGTCGATATCGTGTTCAAGATCGATCCGAGCAATCTCCTGGTGCTGCCCACGAACACTCTGCTTTTCAGCCCGGAAGGGCCGCAGGTCGCGACGGTCAAGGATGGCACCGTGACCCGCAAGGCGGTCAAGCTGGGCATTGACTACGGTCAGATGGTCCAGGTGCGCTCTGGCGTCGAGGAAACGGACCAGATCATCACCAGCCCGCCGGATTCGATCGCCGACGGACAAAAGGTCATCATCGAAACCCCCGCGCCAAAAGCGAAAAAAGGCCCATGAGAAGCAAGCTTGCCCTTGGCCTGGTCGCCCTGGCGTGCGCCGGGTGCTCGCCCATCGGGCCGGATTACGAACGTCCGGTGTTCGACCTGCCGGCGAACTGGAAATCCCTGCCCGCCGCGAACCCGTCGCTCTGGAAAATCGCCCAGCCTTCGGACGACAAGCCCAAAGGCGACTGGTGGAAGGCGTTCGGGGATCCGACGCTCGATTCCCTTGAGGCGCGGTGTCTGGAGAACAACTTCACGCTGCAGGCGTCGCTTGCACGTCTGGACCAGGCGATCGCACAAAGCGACTCACAATCGGCCGCCCTGTATCCCAATGTGCAACTCGGCGTGGGCGCGCAGCGTTTCGCGATCTCGCCGAACCGGCCGCAAACCAATTACGACACCGTCAACTCTGCCACCGTCCAGAATGACTTCAAGCCCGTCATGGTCATGACCTACGAGGTCGACTGGCTGGGCAAGGTTCGCCGCTCGGTCGAGGCCTCGCGCGATACGGCCGAACAGGTGGCAGCCGACAGCGACAACGTGCGGCTGTTGCTGACCGCGCAGGTCGCGAGCGTGTACTTCCTGATGCGCCAGTACGACGAAGAAATCCGCGTACTGGA
>CAITPF010000429.1 GCA_903894155.1 uncultured beta proteobacterium
TAGCCGATCTTCACCAGTCTTGCCCGCATTTCAGGTTCGGCGAGCACCTTGTTGAACGCAGCGTTCAGGCGTGCGATGACATCAGGCGGGGTGCCTGCCGGCGCAAGTACGCCATTCCAGGAGGTAACGTCGTACCCGGGCACGCCGCTTTCGGCGATGGTCGGAAGGTCAGGCATGCCGACCGAGCGCTTGGCGCCTGTCGTGGCGATCGCACGCAACCTGCCCGATTCGACGAAAGGCAGCAGCGTCGCGGGTTCGCCAAAGATCATGTCGATTTCCCCCGACATGACGGCGCTGGCCGCAGGCGCGCCGCCCTTGTAGGGGATGTGCGTGAGCTTGACGTCTGCCATTGATGCGAACAGTTGCCCGGCCAGGTGGTTGATCGCGCCATTTCCGCTGGACCCGAAGGTGAGCTTGCCGGGATTGGCGCGGGCAAGCGCGATCAGGTCGCTCACGGACTTGACCGGGAGATTGGCATTGACCACCAGCATCTGCGGCACATCCGAAAGAAAGACCACCGGCGTGAAGTCGTTTTCCTCGAAGGTCATTTCCTTGTAGAGATGCCGGTTGATCGAATGTGTGCCCGAGTAAGCGAAAACGATCGTATAGCCGTCGGGCGCGGAGCGCGCCGCCTGCTGCGCCCCGATATTTCCTGCCGCGCCTGCGCGGTTTTCGATGATGACGGGCTTGCCCAGCGCCTCGGCGACGTGGTTGCCCATTAAGCGAGCGACGACGTCCGCCCCGCCCCCGGGAGGCCAGGGAATGATCCAGCGGATCGGGCGGTCCGGGTAGGTTTGCGCAAGCGCCGGGGCGGCGGCGCCGAAAAGGCCGATGGCAAGCGTGACGATCCCGAAAATGCGTCGGTACATGGCTGCTCTCTGGTGTTATGGTTTGCGCCATCGTCGCCGGGGGGCGTCTGTCTCTTGGTGTGCTGGCGTGGCAGCGCTTGGCAGCCGCAATCCATGAACGGGGTATAACATGAAATTGCCCAACCACGACACTCGTTTCCCTATGGCGCTTCGCGCAACAATCTTCAAGGCCGACCTCAACGTGGCCGACATGGACCGCAACTATTACGCAAGCCATGCGCTGACGCTGGCTCGCCATCCGTCGGAAACCGACGAGCGGATGATGGTGCGCCTGCTCGCGTTCGCGCTGAACGCAAGCGAGGACCTGACCTTCACCAAGGGGTTGTCCGATATCGATGAACCCGACCTCTGGAAAAAGGACCTGACGGGTGCCATCGAGCACTGGATCGAGGTCGGTCAGCCGGATGATCGCCGAATCCTGCGGGCCTGCGGCCGCGCAGAACTGGTCACTGTGTATTGCTACGGTGGACATGCCAGCAAGGTGTGGTGGGATGGCATCGCGGCCCGACTCGCGCGGGCGCGCAACCTGCGCGTCGTGGCGCTGCCCGCCGGGCAGAGCAGGATCCTGGGCGAACTGGCTGAGCGGTCGATGGCGATCAACGTCTCTATTCAGGACGGCACCGCCTTTGCCTCGACGGCGCGGGGGGAGGCGAGTGTCGAGCCCGAGATCTGGCGGGACGCCAAACGCTGAGGAGTTGCAATGCCTGCAGCGCACGTCTAAATTGCGCTGCAGGATCCGCCTGCACGTTGCGCGCGCACGAGTCCGGCTTTTTCTGCTGGTAAGAAACCCCTCTGGAACCCTGCCATGACCCTGCACCCCTCTCGCCACGCCCAGCGCATCCGGGTTTCGCCCACCGTGGAGATCGCCTGCCTGATCGATGACTTTACCGATGGGTGGAACGACGCCCCCGTGGTCATGCTGCTGCACGGCATTGCTGAGTCTGCCGAAGCGTTCAACGGCTGGGTCCCTCACCTGGCGCGTCAGTTTCGCGTGATCCGCCCGGATTTGCGGGGCTACGGTCAATCCACCTTCGTCGGTCAGCACGAGGAGCTCAAGCTTGCCGACATGGCACGGGATATCGACTCGCTGGTGCGCGAACTCGGGCTTGCCCGCGTGCACGTGGTGGGTGCCAAGCTGGGCGCGCAGATCGCCCTCTATCTTGCCCAGGATCGACCGCACTGGATGGCGTCGATGACGCTTGCCGGCGTGCTGATTTCGCCAAGCGGCGCCGTGGGCAAGTGGATGGATGAATGGATCCGGCTTGTGGATGAACAGGGCGTGGAGGCGTGGGCGCGACACACCCAGCCCGGGCGCATGGGCAAAGCGCTGACGCCTGCGGCGATGGAATGGTGGACGCACTACATGGGCCAGGCACCCGCCAGTACGGTCAAGGCCTGCTTCCGGATGCTTCCGGGCCTTTCCGAGCCGGCCCGGCTCGAGCAGATCGCCTGCCCAACCCAGGTCATTGTCGCCGTGTTGCCCGACGACAAGCCCGACGCGACCAGCCAGAGGCAGTCAGTCGCAGATGTGGCGCGCTGGCAAAGCCGTATCCCCGGCTCGCGCCTGGTCGAACTCGAGGCCGATTCCTATCACATCGCGGCGACGCATCCCGATGCCTGCGCGCAGATGACCCGCCAGTTTATCGGTGCCCTGGCCCCTTAGACTGCGCGGGGCAGGTGGTTAGGAAATCCGGGGGTGACAGGGCGCGCTGCAGGCCCTGAGTGGCGCGGTTCGCCGCACACTGGCGCACCCCATTCTAAAGCGGGCGGTGATAGAATCCCGCACTGTGAAAACTCATAGATTCTCGCGGGTCTGGACCTGGCTGGCGGCACTGGCGATGCTGGTGTCGGCGGTCATGCCTGCCTGGTCGCACGCGGCCAGGGTCAATGGCGAGGCCAGCCCGATTCTCGAGATCTGTACCGCCGCCGGCATCCGGTGGATCGATACCGGCACGGGCGAGATCCATGAGCAGGCCCCGGATGCCCGGCATTCCGCACAGTCCGGTCACTGCGCCTGGTGCAGCCTTCAACCACTGGCGTTGCTGCCAGCGCTTCCGGTTGTCGCGGCACCGGTCGATTCCTTCTTCGCTCTATCCCTCTCGCCTGGCGTCCCTGCGCCCGGTATCCAGTCCTGGCTGCTTGCGCAGCCGCGGGCCCCGCCAGCTAGCCGCAGCTGATCGCGGTAGGTTGGTCTGTCGCACCCTAGCGGTGCGGCGTCCAGCTGCCGATTGTGCGCGCGCCGGATCCTCATGCCGGCGACCCTGGCAATTCCCAGAGACTGGATGCGTTAATGAACAAGAATTTTCCCGGACGCCGCGCAGTGGCGTGCGCCGGTTCGCCCGTGGCCATGCTGGCTGCGGCGCTGATCGTCACCATCCCTGCATTCGCGCAGCAGGTTTCCGACAAAGAAGTTTCCACCCTGAACAAAGAAATTTCCACCCTGGGCGTGATTACGGTGACCGCGGGTCGTGGATCCGACCTCGAAAACCTGCCCCTGAGCACGACCGTGATTCCGCGTCAGGAGGTCATTAATCAACCCGTCGTCACGGCTGACCAGGTCATCAACAAGATTCCGGGCATCTTCGTACCCACCGTGCCGTCCACGCAGCTGCACCCCACGGGCAGTACCTTCAGCATCCGGGGTTTTGGCACCAGTACCAACGTGAACACACTGGTCATGGTCGACGGGATCCCGTTCAACGACCCGTTCTTTCGCACGGTGAACTGGGCGCGCATTCCCAAGAATTCGATTGAAGCCATCGAGGTCATCCGCGGTGGCGGCGCGACCAGCCTCTGGGGCAACCTCGCCATGGGCGGCGTGGTCAACATCGTGACCCGCCCCCCGCAAGACGACAAGCTCAGCGTGTACGCCGATTACGGCAGCTACAGCACACTGAATACCGGCTTTTCCGGCGCGCTCTTCAAGACCGACAAGGTCTCGATGGGCATCAGCTACGACTACTCCCAGAGCCTGGGCTACAACGTCACGCCCGAGCAATATCGCAGCCCGTACATGACCTCGACCGGATCGCAGGTCAACAACCTGACGCTCTCGACCTACTTCACGCCGAACGCCGATTCGACCTACTACGTGAAGCTGAACCTGAACACCACGGCCGAGAAAACGGCAACCTGGGATAACGCCAGCAACAACTGGAACAACACCGTATTGAGCGCGGGCGGCAGCACCCGGTTCGCCGACGAGAGCAGCATTAACGTCAGCGCCTGGGGCAGTTTCCAGCAGATGAAGACGACGAATTCCAGCCAAAATCCGGCCTACAACATCTATTCACCCAACGCCGCGATTCCGTATGTCAGCCAGAACGAAACCGACAATTACCAGAGTTATGGCGCCTCGGTCTTCTACCAGCGCGACTTCGGGCAGTTCAGGGACGTCAAGTTCGGTGCCGACGCCCGGTTGATCACCTCGAACGACAACATCAACCAGTACAGCTCGGCGGCATTCAATACGGCGAACCTGATCAACAATGGGCAAAATACCTTCCAGGGGCTGTTCGCCTCGGGCGTCTACAAGTTCGACAGCGTCCCGATGGACGTCACCGTCGGTTTGCGCCAGGATTTCTACCAGGTGTCCAATTCGAGCCTCTCTGGCACGATCTATAACCCCAACGGGACCACAGCGCCGTTTGGCAACCCGCTGGCCAACAACAGCTATACCAGCTTCGATCCCAGCCTGGGGTTGAAGTATTACGTGAACGACAACTTCGACGTTCGGGGCGCCATCTATCGCAACTTTGCCGCGCCCGGCATGAATCAGCTCTACCGTACATTCCTGAGCGGCTCGAGCCTGACAATTGCCAACCCGAACCTGGCCCCGCAAACAAACTTCGGCCAGGAAGTCGGCTTTGACCTCTACACGAAGTCCAAGGATGCAAGCCTCGCAGTCACGGCGTTCAACAACCAGCTGAGCAATTTCCTGGATTTGGCGACCATCTGCAGCAGCGCGGCCGCCTGCAACCCAGCGGTTTCCGGCACTGGCCTTGCCCCCGGCAGTGTTTCTACGCTCAGGCAGTACGTCAACGCGGGCAATGCGACGATCCGCGGCTACGAAATCCTGGGCAATGCCCGGGTATCGAATACCCTTCTGGTGACGGGCGGATTTACACAAACGTGGGCGTACCTGACGACCTCGGATTACAACACCGGCGCCAGCCCGGCCGACCCGACCAACGCCCAGCTCGGTCAGGTGCCCCCCTGGATGCTCCAGCTTGGCGCCCAATGGCAGGCGCTTCCCGATTTGAATGTCTCGGCGCAGTTGCAGTCCTTTCCGGCGTTCTGGAACAATACCGCCCACACGCAACTCAACGACGCCGCGACGCTGGTCAACGTCGGCTTCCGGTATCAGGTCGACAAGACCGTGCAGGTGTACGGCAGCATTCAGAACCTGTTCAACACCCAGTACCTTGCCCAGGGCCTGACCACCACGACGTTCGAGGGCAGCACGGTCAATACAGCCAACGCGCCCACCCTGGGGCTGCCGCGGTGGTTCACGCTCGGCGTACGAGCCACTTTTTGAGGATTGCCATGCCTGCACTCACTTCGCCCGTCGGGATTCCCGCCGGGCCGCCCGTCGCAAGTGGGCCGCATCGGCGCTGCGCCGCAGGCGCAGCAATGTTCTGCCTGGCGCTGGCGCTTTGGGTGGGCGCCGTGCCTGGGCCGGGCCAGGCACACGGGCAGGGGGCTTTGCCGGTCACCGCCATGGAAGCGCCAGCTGCACCGGCTGCACCGGATGCACCGGATGCACCGGATGCACAGGATGCACAGGATGCACAGGATGCACAGGATGCACATGCCGGACACGGTGGCCACGCCGCCCATGGATCCGCCGGTTCCGCCGCAACGGGCGACCCTTACCGCGCGCTCTCCGCCGGATCCTGCCAGGAGCCGACACTTGCCTGTGCGCGAGCCGCCTCGCCCTTCTTTGACCGGGAGGGCGCACTCTGGCTGGCCTGGTCCGGGGGCGGGGCGATTTCGGTGGCGCGTTCGACCGACCTGGGCGTAACGTTTGGTGCGCGCACGGAGATCGCCCGTCACCCTGGCACGCTGGACACAGGGCCCGATGCCCGGCCCCAGATCGTTGGCGACGATCGGGGAAATCTCGTGGTTGCATACGCGTTTTTCCGCGACAAACAATGGAATGCGCAGGTCAACGTCGCAACTTCGCACGACAACGGTCACACCTTCGCGCCGGCCAGGCCGGTTTCGGCAGATCCGTCGAGCCAGCGCTTTCCGTCGTTATCGGTCAACGCCGATGGCCGCATCTTTCTGGCGTGGATCGACAAGCGCCTGGTCGCCGCAGCATCAACATCCGGCCAGAAGAAGGCGGGCGGGTCGATCGCCACGGCATGGTCGATGGATGGGGGCTCCACGTTCAGTGGTGAACGCATCGCTTATGACGATAGTTGCGAATGTTGCCGCATTGCGGTTGCGCTGGATGGCAGGGGGCTGCCGGTGCTCGTGTTTCGTGCGATTTTTCCGGGCTCGGTGCGAGACCACGCGGTGCTCGAATTCGCGGCGCCTGATGGTGCCGTGGCCACCCATCGCGTGGCAAACGATGGCTGGAAGACCGATGCATGCCCTCACCATGGCCCTGCGCTCGCGATTTCCGGCTCGGGCACCTATCACGTGGCCTGGTTCACGCAAGGCCAGGCGCGCCAGGGGGCGTTTTATGCGCGATCCCGGGACCGCGGCGTGCATTTCACTGCGCCGCGTCCCGTCGGGAACCCGAAGGCGCAGCCAGGCCGTGCGGCGCTGCTCGCGCGCGGCGAGCACGTCTGGCTTGCCTGGAAAGAGTTCGACGGGCGCCGCGCGAGCGTCATGATTCAGGATTCCACCGATGACGGGCTGACCTGGAGCGCACCGGGCAAAGTCGCCGAGGTGACGGGATATTCCGATCATCCCCTGCTGGTGGCACAGGCTGGCAAGGTTTATCTGTCATGGCTGACCACTGCGAACGGCTACCGGTTGATCGAAGTCGGGAGGACGCCGTGATGAGAAGTAGGGAAAACGCCGTGATGATGCTCGCCCGTGTCCGACGCGCGATGGCATTGACCCTGTGCACGATGGCCATGCTTGCTGCCGCGCAACCGGCGGGCGCAGGGTTGCTGCCCTACGAAACCGGACAATGGCATTCTCTGCTCGCCAGCGGCCAGGGAAAGCCGCTGCTCGTGCATTTCTGGGGATTCAGTTGCCCGCCCTGTATTGAGGAGCTTCCGGCGTGGGCAGATTTCGTGCGCGCCCATCCTGGGCTGAACGCTGTGTTCATTGAGGTCGATCAGGTGCCCGAAGAGATGACGCGCCGGGCGCTAACCGACGCGCGCCTGATTGACGCGGACAACCGTGCCAATGTGGCGTATTTCGACGAGTATTTCCGCTACGAGATCGATCCGCAATGGTTCGGCGAGTTGCCGATCACGCTGTTGATTGACGCGAAGGGCAAGGTCCGGAAGCTGCGCGGGACGGCCGATTTTGCCGCGATTGACCGCTGGGCCGCTGGCAAGAATCGTTAACCGCGACGCGCCATTTCAGCCGCCCGAACCATGTTGAGCAGTTTGGCCTCCGCCACCCGCGCCGATGTGACCGGGTTATCCGCGAACGTTGCGAAACCGCAATCCGGGTTGATCAGGACGCGTTCGGCGCCAAAGACCTGGATCGCGGCCTGGATGCGGCGGTAGATTTCCTCGACCGGTTCGACGAGGTCGAGTTTTTGGTTGACCACGCCGATACCGACGCGACGATCCTGCGGCAGCTTGCCCAGCAGGGCGATTTCGCCTGCCCTGGGCGTGCAAAGTTCGAGGAAGTACGTACCGACGTTGATCGCGCAGAGCGTCTCGAGCAGCGGTGTGTAATCGCCCGAAAGGCAGATGGACTCGTCGGTCGTCCAGTTGCCGCGACACACGTGCATCGCGACGCGTTCGATCGGGAATCCATCGACCACCGCGTTCAGCAGATCGCGTGCGAACGCGAGCTCAGTCGCAGCGTCACCCTTCTCGGACAGCGCGCCGCACATGAACGAGCGCTGCGTCTTGGCGCCGGTGAACACCACCTCGGTCAGTACAGGTTCATCGAATTGCACGATCGATGCTCCGCCGGCGAGCAGGTCGGCAAGCTCCTCGCGCAGCACGCGCACGATGTCCGTTGCCATGTGTTCCCTGGTCGCGTAGGCCCGGTCGGAGATGCATTCCATCCACATGGTGCGCGTGAGCAGGTACGGGCCCGGCAGCGCGATCTTGACGGGTTTGTCGGTCAGGGATCTTACGAACGCGAGTTCGCCCGCGGCGATCGGGCGCGAGCGGCCGAGCGGCCCGAATACGGCCGGATGCCGCACATCGGAAGCCGGGATGTCCAGCGCGCGCAGCTCCCGTTCGAACTCCTCCGGGTCGTCCACCAGCGGCAGCAAATCCGTGAGCGGGATCAACTGGCAGTTGTCCAGAATGCCGCCCACAAAGCTTGCGTAACTGTCGCGACGCTGTTCACCGTCGGTCACGACGTGTACGCCGGCACGCAACTGGGAGTCGATCACCAGGCGCACGGCGTCATCGGCGGTCGCCTCGAATTCGGCATCCGCAAGGCGGCCTTCCATATGGTCGTGAATCGCGCGCAACATCCATCCGGGGCGCGGCCAGCTGCCGATTCCCATCACGGAAAGCGGCTCTACCGCGGGTGCCGGGATCGGCTTGGGCAAGTCCTTCGGGATGATGATCTCGCGGATCACTTGCACGGGCGCCACGACCGTGGCGGCGGTGGCCGCAGGTGCGCGCTCTTGCAGCGTGCCTTTGCAGACCAGGAAGCTCATGCGCTTTCCTTCCTCCAGGAAGGAGACCAGCGCGTTGCCCGTCATGCGGCACCATGCTGGCAAGTCTTCGCGCACGGACGTCTCAGTCGACAGGATCTCGAGCAAGCCGCCGCGCGGCAGCGGATCGATATTGCGGCGGATCATGAGCAGCAAGCCGTTGCCGCAGTCCATGTCGCCGCCGTCGAAGCTCGTATCGGGCAGGTGGGGGTGTTTCAATGGGTTCATCCGCGTTTACGACGTCCTAGTTCGAAGCCAAATCCGAGCAAGGCGAGCGCGCCGATTGCCAGCCCGATGATCGTGCTCCAGGCAAGCGAGGAATCCACCGGCTTGCCGCCCGAGGCGCCTTGCGCTCTCTCCAGCGCGTTGTAGGTGCGCACCAGTGTTGCGCGTCCGACATCCTTGAGGATGGCCTGCCCGGAGACACGGCCCTGTCCGAGCACCAGATCGACATTGGTGACACCGGGTCCTCCGAGGTTGACGGATCGGTTACCGTCGCGGTCCGCGATGTGCCAGGCGCGCACTTCGTCGCCTGAGATCTCGCCCACCGTGATCTTGAAATAGTTCTCGGGGCCGCTTGCGGATGCGCCGGGTGCCAGGCGAATCTCGTCTTTATTCACGAGCATGAAGCCGAAGTTGTGACCGGTGGGGCATCCGACCGGATAGACGGTGAACCGGGGGTCGGGTGCGTAGGGTTCTCCGTAGCGAAGGCTGCTGGCCTTGCCGTAAATCTTGAGGTTGGCCTGGCCGTCCTTGAACGTGTCGGGGCCTGGCACGAGAAACCCGGCGATGTCGGCGAACTCGAACACCAGCGACTTGCGCGCGGTCGTGTCCTCGAGCAGGAGTTCCTTTTTGACAGGTCCGAGCGTTTTTTCGAACTTGACCGCGCCACCTTCCAGAACCTGCACCTGCACCGTACCGGCCGCTTCATCCACGGCGGACAGGCGTACGGTGCGATCCCCGGCCTTCCATTCCTGGCCGGTTTTGGCCAGGCCCGCGAACACCTTGTCGTCGGCCACCAGCAGGCGATCCATGCGAACGCCTGAAATCCAGTCGAACACCA
>CAITPF010000430.1 GCA_903894155.1 uncultured beta proteobacterium
AAAATCCCGTAACCGCGGGGCATCCTGAGAAAGTCGGCTGGTGAAACTCACCGCCTGCTCGAGTCGGGCGATGACGAGCCCCGAAAACACGGTGAAGGTGACGATTTCGCCAACCGAAATCATGTCGTGGATAAAGAGCCAGATGCCTGCGGCCATGATGGACAGAACCGTCAGCGTCGTCGCCGAGCGCGTCAGCACGGTCAACACCGCCCACCACGTCAGCGCGGGAAACTGGGCGCCGAGCAGCCGGCGACTGATTCCGCCGAGCGCGCGCACCTCGTCGTCGATCCTCGCAAAGCTTTGCACCAGCGCCACGTTGCCCAGCGTATCCGACGCGTGCTCGGCAAGATCGGAATGGTGCGACTCCACGCGCGACTGCAGTGCGGACGTCTTGCGCAGCACCAGACGGGTCACCGCCACGAAGAGCACCGATAACCCGATGAGCAACAGCGCCAGGCGCCAGTTCATGCTCAGGGCGATCGGAATCAGCACGACCAGCGCCACAAAGGCCGCCAGGTGCTCCCGGAAAAAACCGAGCCAGAGTGCCCACATCGAATCGGTGCCCTGGAGCATGATTTTCATCAGCCTTCCCGAGTGGACCTCCGCATGGTGCGAGAGCGGTAGCTGCAAAACGTGCTCAAAGTACTGTTGCAGCACGATCTGGCGTCGCCTGTGCGCCAGTCGATCAGCATGCAGGGCAATCAGCGCGCCGCACGCGATCGTGAACAAGCCGAAGGCGATCCAGGCAAACAGGTACGGCCAGGTTGCGTCCCAAAGGGACGCGCGGTCGGGGGACGCGCTCGCGGCGGTCAATCGGTCGATGATCCGGCCAAAGAGCACCGGTTCGGCAAATTGCGCCAGCACCACCGCGACGTTGGCGAGCGCCAGAGCCCAGGCGAGCCACTTGTCACTTCCCAGCGACTCCAGCACGCGACGATAAAGGGCGGGCAGGCTCATGGGGGTGTCAGGCTTTGCGTCAGACAAATCAGGCTCCACGGCGCCGTGCGCGCGACGAAAGCGGCGCGAGCGCCGCCAGGCCCAGCGCGCGCAAATCGGCCGGGGGCGAGATCTCTTCAGGCAGGCTGACGATTCCGGCGATCCGGAGCGCGCGTGCGACGCTCTGCCAGGAAGTCAGCACCGCCAGAGGGATCGACAGCAGCGGCCCGCCGAGGAAAAAGAATGCATACGGTACGGCGGCGGGTGCCTTCACAAGGAGTATGCCGAGCAGCACGCCACCGAAGAGCGTGTGCGGCCAGAAGTGGGCTGTGGCCTGTTTCCAGGAGACGACATGGTCATCGCGTGCCTGGCCGGCCCACCCCGCCGTTCGCCCCATCGCGAGTCGCAACAGGAAGAGGGATTGCGAACACCACATGATCGGGCACAGTAAAACCGAAAAGGCAGTCTCGATGGCGAATCCCGCCAGGAAACGAAGCCCGCCGCCAAAGGCGCGACGGGATCGCGCGCGCAGCAGCACCTCGACCGCCGTCGCGATTTTTGGCAGGTACAGCATCACCGCAACCGTCCAGAAAACGCCACGCGCCCAGGCCGCGTCGATCAGAAGCGCAGGATCGGTCGCCAGTGCGGCCATTCCGACGCCCCACGCCAGCATCCCGACCCAGGCCGGCGCGCCCGCAAACATCACGATGGCCAGCATCAGTTGCGCCCTGCTCGTTGCAAAGATCCCGGGCAGCCCGAGCAGTTGCAGGTATTGCATGTTCCCCTCGCACCAGCGCAGGTCGCGGCGAACGAACTCGATAAGCGTTGGCGGGTTGCCTTCCCAACTCTGGTCCTCGTCGGGAAGGACCCGCACCTCGTAGCCCGCCCGGCGCATGAGGACGGCCTCGATCTGGTCATGGCTCATGATGTGCGCCGGCCCGTTGCGACCACGCAGCAGCGGCAACTTGCAATCGCGGGCGAAGGGCTCAAGGCGCAAGAGGGCATTGTGCCCCCAGTACGGGCCACAATCGCCCTGCCACCATGCGCTTCCAATCGTGTAGGACCGCATCCCGAGCCGCATGCCGAATTGAAAGATGCGGGTGAATGCGCTGGTGCTCGGCATCGCAATGACCAGCCCCTGGAGAATGCCGACTTGCGGGTTGGCCTGCATGATCCGCACCAGGCGCAGAATGGCCGCAGCCGCCATGAAGCTGTCGGCATCAAGCGGCAAGGCGAAATCATGAAGCGCCCCGAAACGCGTGCAGAAATCCTCGATGTTGCCTGCCTTGAACCCCTCGTTGGACTCGCGCCGGCGGTAAGTCAGCGCGATGCGATCGCGCCAGGCGGCGGCAAGCTCCCCGAAGCGGGCCTGTTCGGCAACGGCGATGACAGCATCATTGGTATCGCTCAGCACATAGACATGAAAGCGATCGCCCACGCCCGCACTCTCCAGACCCTGCAGGATGAGCTCGAGATTGCGCGCGACGCGCTCAGGCATCTCATTGCGCACGCAGGCAAGTATCGCGGTGCGCGCGACGATCGGGTCCGACGATCGCGCGTTGCCGGCGCCGGGAAACACGGCGATAGCGGGGTCGCGCGTCAACACCATGACGAGAAATCCGATGGTGGCGTTCCAGAAGCCGACGACCGTCCAGGGCAAGGTCAGGGCAAACAGCACCAGGAACACGATAACGGCCACCGACAGCGGAGGGCCCGCGGGCGAGACCGGCTCAAGCGCCCGGGCTGCGGCGGCGACCATCGCGGCCATCGTGGCGCACGTGAGCAGCGCAAAGAAGAATCTTCGAAAAATCATATCGGAATGGGGCGTGACACGGTGATCAGGCGCGGGCGGCGAGGCACGGTCATTTATAATCCGCGCTCGGAGTGCGAAGTATATAGGACAGCGTCATCGACTGCCCCATCACGCGGGCCGCAGGATTCAATTTTGACAAACCACTCACATCGTGACGCCGCACAGGCGCTCTGGTATACCGCGCCCGGCGAGGCCGAGCTTCGCAGCGAGCCGCTGGCCTTGCCTGGCCGTGGGGAAGTTCGCGTACGGGCAACGTTTGGCGCACTCAGCCGGGGCACCGAATCGCTGGTATTCGGCGGCCGGGTGCCGGCTGCGGAATACGGGCGCATGGGCGCGCCTTTCATGGGAGGCGCGTTCCCGTTTCCCGTGAAGTACGGCTACGCGACCGTCGGCGTGGTTGAATCCGGGCCGGACAAGCTCGCCGGGCGCAGCGTGTTCACCCTGCATCCGCATCAGGATCTTTTCAATCACCCGCAGGACGCCGTATTCCCCCTGCCCGACGATGTGCCGCCAGCGCGGGCCGTGCTCGCCGCAAATATGGAAACGGCGCTCAATGCGGTCTGGAACGCCATGCCGGGCCCGGCTGACCAGGTTGCCGTCGTCGGCGGCGGTGTCGTCGGGATGCTGGTCGCCTACCTGTGCGGGCAGATGCCGGGCACCGAGGTCACGCTGGTCGATATCGATCCGGCACGCGAGCAGGTGGCGCGCGCGCTCGGGGTCTCGTTTGCGGCTCCGGCCCTGGCGCCAACGGGCTGCGATGTCGTCGTCCACGCAAGCGGCGCGGCCGCCGGCCTGGAAACGGCAATCGGACTGGCTGGCGATGAAGCCACGGTGCTCGAACTGAGCTGGTTCGGCTCGGGTTCCGTCCCGGTTGCGCTCGGCGGCGCATTTCATAGCCAGGAGTTGCGACTCGTCTGCAGCCAGGTCGGGCATGTCGCCCGATCGCACCGGCCCCGCTGGACACACGCGCGCCGCCTGGCCGCTGCGATCCGATTGCTTGCCGACCCAAGGCTGGATGTCCTGCTTTCTCCCGCCGTTGATTTCAACGTGCTGCCAGCGCGCCTTCCCGAGATCCTCGGCAGGCCCGGCGGCACGCTTTGCCAGCTGATTACATACCCCTAAGGAGTTCACGTGTTTACAGTCGAAGTTCGCGACCACATCATGATTGCCCACTCGTTTCGGGGCGACCTGTTCGGGCCCGCCCAGGCGTTGCACGGCGCGACGTTCGTCGTCGATGCTGCGTTCTATTCCAGAGAGCTCGATCACAACGGCGTCGTGATCGACATCGGGCGCGCCCATGATGCGCTCAAGGCGATTCTCGCGCCGCTGAATTACACCAATCTCGACACCCTGCCCCAGTTCAAGGGCGTCAATACGACGACGGAATACCTCACGAAGTACATCTTCGACGCGCTGGCCGCGGCCGCGCGCGGCAACCAGCTCGGGCGCGAAGGACGCGAGCTCGACTCCATCCGCGTTCTGCTCGGCGAGTCGCACGTGGCGCGCGCCTGGTATCAGGCCCCGCTCTGGTGAAGCGCCTGGCGTTTGTCGTCCCCGGCGACCTTTCCGCTGCGACCGGGGGCTACGGCTACGATCGGCAGATCATCGCCGGGCTGCGTGGGCAAGGCTGGCAGGTTGATGTGGTCAACCCGGGCGAGGGTTTCCCGTTTCCAACCGGCGAGACCCTGCGCCAGGCAACGGAAATGTTGCTTGCCATCCCGACGGGCAGGACCGTCGTGATTGATGGGCTGGCCATGGGCGTGATGCCCGATGCGGCGCAACGTTTGTCGGGCACCCATTGTCTGGTGGCGCTGGTGCACCATCCGCTCGCGCTGGAGCTTGGGCTCAGCGCCGAGCAGTCCAGCGCGCTTGCAGCGCTCGAGCGCACCGCACTCGCCGCTGCGCGACACGTGATCGTCACCAGCCCGGCCACCGCGCGCACGCTCTCGTCGGATTTCGGCGTCGCGCCGGGCCGGATCACCGTCGTGCTGCCGGGCACGGCGCGCGCGCCCGCATCGCCGGGCTCCTCGGACGGCATCGTACGGCTTGTCGCGGTTGGATCGGTGATCCCTCGCAAGGGGTTCGACGTGCTTGCCGAGGCGCTTGCCCGCGTCAGGCATCTGCCCTGGCATCTGTCGATCGCGGGCGATACAACGCGAGACGCCGCGACTGCGGCCGCACTGCACGAACAGATTGTGCGCCTGGGGTTGACCGATCGGATCACGATGCTCGGCACGCTAACGTCCGAAGCACTTGATCGCGTCTATGGTGCGTCGGACGCCTTCGTGCTCGCCTCGCACTACGAGGGGTACGGAATGGCCTACGCCGAAGCCCTGGCCCACGGCCTGCCGGTGATCGGTACGACGGGAGGCGCAATCGCCGATACCGTTCCGCAGCAGGCCGGAATTCTTGTCGAGCCGGGCCACGTCGACGCCCTGGCCAAGGCGCTCGCGACACTGATCGGCGACGCGAACCGTCGCGTGCAGCTTGCCGCCGGTGCGCGAACCGCCGCGTCGAACCTGCCGACCTGGGCGCAATCCTGTGCACTGTTTTCGGGCGCGCTGGAGCAAGCATGCACTGACTAAGTGCACCGGCAGAGCGCACCGCGCCGGACCCAGCCCCGGTGCTCTCAGCCGTTGACCCGAACCCGGTGCGCCGTCAGATCGCAATCGAAGAGCACTTCACCCTCCAGCAAATGGATCAGCACCGGTGGACGCATCGCCTGGTCAATCCACTCGATCGGGGTGAGGTCAAAGCCGGCGCGCCCGGACCCCAGGATGATGGGCGCGACGATCACATGGACGCGATCCAGGCAGCCTGCCTTGATGAACCCGGAAAGCGTCCGCGCGCCACCCTCGATGAGGATGCGGGTCAAGCCTGACCGGGCAAGCGCCTGCAGGATCTCGGCGGGCGCGAGTTGCCCCTCGCGAGAAGGCAGGCGCAGGATCTCGACGCCAGAAGGAAGATCCAGGACGGCATGTTCCGTGGTGATGACGATGCGCCGCACACCGTCCTCGGCAAACAGCCTCGCGTTCGCGGGAACCCGGCCGTTGGGGTCGATCACCACGCGCGCCGGATGACGCCCGGCCGCGAGCCGAACCGTCAGCAACGGGTCGTCGGCAAGCGCAGTCCCGATGCCCACCACCACGGCATCGACCACCGCGCGCAAGCGGTGCAGGTGCGCCAGGCCGGCCGGTCCGTTGATGTATTTCGAGTGCCCGGTATGCGTCGCGATCCGGCCATCGAGCGACTGGCCAAGCTGTCCGACGACCATCATGCGGTCGACTTTCCCGGCCTGCAGGGGACCGAACAGGCTGACCCAGCGCGAGGGCAGCGCAGCACG
>CAITPF010000431.1 GCA_903894155.1 uncultured beta proteobacterium
AAGCCGATCGGGCTGTGCTCCATGTCGACATAGAGGCAATCGAACCCCGCGGCACCGACCAGCGGCCCGATATCGACGGTGCGCGACTGGCGCAGGCCCATGCACAGTGAAACCTCGCCGGCGGCAAGGCGTTTCTTGAGGTTGTTTTCCATGACGATTCCTGAGGAGGACTCTGATTATTCGGCTTTGACTTTGGCGCGGGAAATAATGTCGGCCCACTGGGCTTGTTCGCGTGACACGAGCGTGGCGAAGGCTTGCGGCGTCGAGGCGGCTGGCCGCACGCCGGCGGCCTCGAACACTTCCCGCACGCGCGGCGCGGCCACTGCGCGGGTGATGGCCTGCTGCATGCGATCGATGATCGACGCGGGCGTGCCGGCGGGGGCAAACATGCCGAACCAGTACAGCATGCGGTAATCCTTGAACCCGGCCTCGGCAAAGGTCGGGATATCGGGGAATGCCGCAAGCCGGGCATCGCCTGTGATCGCAAGTCCCTTGAGGCGGTGATCCCGAAGCTGCGCCGATGTCGAGCCAACGCTGCCGATGGCGAGATCGACCCGCCCGGCGGAGACGTCGACGATCGCCGCGGCGATGCCCTTGAAGGGTATGTGGTTCATCTCAAGCTTGTTTTGCAGCAGGAAGGCGAGCATCGCAAGGTGCGCCGAGGATCCCTGCCCGCCAGACCCGTATGTCATCGCACCGGGATCCTTGCGGATCGCGTCGACGGCCTCGCCGAGCGTGCGCGCCGGAAGATCAGGGCGCGCCACCAGCATGGCAGGTGCATCGGCAAGGGTGGAAACAGCCGTCAGATCCGCAGAGGCTGAATACGGCAGTTTTTCGTAAAGCGCGGACGCGACGGCAAAGGAATTGTCGGTAACCAGGAATGTGTATCCATCGGCTGCCGATTTGGCCACAATGTCGGTGCCAAGGGTGCTTCCGGCCCCGCCCTTGTTCTCGACGATGACGGGTTGCCCGAGCAGCGCCCCCAGTTCGTTGCCAACTGTCCGGGCCGCCGTATCGGTAAACGAGCCGGCGGCAAAGGGAACGACCACGCGGATCGGTTTGACTGGCCATTGCGGGGCTGACGGGGCGCTTGCCTGGGCAAGCACGGCATGGCAAAACAAAGCACCGGCGCACGCCAATGTGGCGCGCAAAGTCTTGTGAATCATGCCTGTCTCCAGCGTATTCTCAGGGCGCGTATTTTGGACTTTGTTGATTAGTTTGTCCATATATATGAGAATTGTTCATTAAACTTGGGTGCATCGTGGTGGCAGAGCGATCAATCTCTGTATCCGAAAGCTGTTCCAATAACGAAAACCAACGGAAATCATTGCGATGAGTAGTCTTGAAAAAATGCTTGGCCTGCTCGACGTGTTCACGTCGGAACAGCCGATCTGGTCGTCGGAGGATCTGATCGGGCACCTGGGGTCGCCGGCCTCGACCTGTTACAGGTACCTCAAGGTGCTGCACACGTCGGGCTACCTGGCGCGCGTGGCGAACGGATCCTATGTGCTGGGGCCGCGGATCATGGAACTTGACCGCGTGTCGCGGGAAACGGATCCGGTCTACATCGCGGGCTCGCCGATCGCGCAGCGACTGACGCACGATACGGGGCAGAGTTCGTTGTTGTGCATCCTCTTCAGCGATTCGGTGATGTGCGTGCAGCAGGCGCTCGGGCGGGACGTGCCTACGCGGCTGTTCAGCCGTGGCCAGCGCCGGCCGCTGGTGGCAGGCGCGTCGGCGAAGGCGATTCTCGCGCACTTGCCAATGCACCAGCTGCGGATTCTGTACGGCCGCCACGCGGAGGCGATCGCGCAGGTGGGGCTTGGGCGCGATTGGGATGGTTTCAAGCTGGCACTCAAGCAGATCCGCCAAGCCGGCTATGCGATGACGCTGGGCGATTACAACGCGGGGATCGTTTCGATCGCGGTGCCGCTGTTCAACCGGGAGGGCGAGGTGCTGGGCAGCCTGGCGCTGGCGGCGTCCACCTTGACGATCAATGCGGACGTCTTCAAGGGCTTTGCGCCTTTGGTCGTGGAGGCGGCGCGGCAGATCAGTGTGCAGATTTCTTCTAGCGAAGACATTGTGGCTTTGCCGGCTCGGGCGTTGGGGTGAATTGGCTTTGCGGGGCTGCGGTCCCGGAGGGCGGCACACTCCCCGTGCCGGACGTAAAGGCGGCCGAGGAAATCGCCAAAGGCGGCGCAGTGGTCTGTGCAACCTGTCTGAGGCCCGTTAGGGCCGAGTTGTTGCACAGACGCGCCGACTGGCGATTTCGGAGGGAAGCGGGCGCAGCCCGCCCGCCGACCCCGGCCGGCACGGGGAGTGTGCCGCCCTCCGGGACCGCAGCCCCGCAAAGCTGATTCAGCCCTGTGACACCGGGGAAGCTGCGTCGGCTGCTTCCATTGCGCGTCTTGCGGTTACCTGGATGGACGACAGCACGGGCTTGCCCCAGGTTTTCGTGAGCGGCCCCACGACGTTCAGCGTGGGTAATTGCGAGCAGGCGATGAACATCGCGTCTGAATCGTCCTTGCACAGGGTAGGCGCGCGCACCGCCACTTGTTGCTCTGTGATTTCGCCAAGCGCCACGACATCCGCGACATAGAAGCTGTCAAAGTGCGCCACATCGATGTTGTCTGCGGACAGGAATGCGCGCAGGCGGATGTTGACGTCGTCCTGATAGGGGGTGAGCAACGAGATTCGGCTGGCTCCGATGGCCTTCAGCGATTCGACCATGGATCTCGCGGTGGTGACGACGGGCTTGCCCGTCACTTCCTCCAGGCGCTGCGCGATTTCGGCATCGCCTTCCGGTCCCAGGATGAATCCGGCCGCGGTGCATCCGTAGGCGATCACGTCGATGGGGTGACCGTTGAACTCACGTGCGAGCTCAATTGCCGCTTCCTTGTACGCAGGGATCGTTTCCGCCGTCAGCAATCCCTTGCCGCGCGGGATCCGCAGTGTCATGCAGGTGGATCCGGGCGGAAGCCAGCCGAGCATCTCCGGCTCCATCGTGGTGTTGTTGCTCGGGACCATCAGCCCGACGTTCAGGGGGCGCAAATTCGACATGGGCAGACCTATCTGGCAATGGGAGCAAGCGGCGGCGTCGCGCCGTCGGGCAACGGGATGCGGGATGTGTTGAGCACCATAGCGATCGTGCTGTAGTAACCCGTCAGCCCGATCAGGTCAAGGACGCCCGCGTGGCCAAAATGCTTCACGGCGCGATCATAGATTGCGTCGGCAGGCGAGCCATTGGCCAGCGTCTCCTTGACGAAATGGTAGACGGTCTCCTGCTCATCGGTCATTCCTGTCGGGACCTTGCCCTCGGAGATCGCCACGATGATCGCCTCGGGCAGGTCCGTGGTCGTGCGGGCAATCCGCGCATGCGCAAACCATTCGTACTGGCACGACCACCGGCGCGCGACCGTCAGCACGGCCAGTTCGGTCATCGCCTTGGGAAGCACGGAGCCATAACGCAGGTGCTCGCCCACGCGCTGCAGACGATCCGCCAGCTCGGGCTGGTGGATGAGCGCCAGGAACGGACCACGAATCCCGCCGCGCGGGCCTTCGGCGATCATGGCGGCAACTTCGTTTTGCCGCGCGGTTCTTTCTTCGGGCTTCAGGATGGGAAATCGTGCTTCGCTCAATTCTTGCTCCGTTTAATGGATGAGCCGGCGGCGAGGGTGCAGCCGGCTGATTGATTCCGTCATGCTCAGTGTCGCGACAGCAATGCGCCGTAGCCCTCGATGGCGTCGCCGATGCCCGACACGCGCAGCGCGTGCCACAGCATCGCCTGGTTGCTCGTCACGATCGGCGCCTCCAGTTCCTCTTCCAGCGCTTCAATCACGCCCACCGCGCGTACGTTCGTGCAGCTCAGGAAGTAGGCGTCGACATCGGGGCGCTTCATTTCCAGCATCCGGGCGAACCATTCATCTTCCGTCACGCTCGCCGTCGACACCGTGGGCGGAAGGTTCAACCCGCGCTCCTCGACCACTTCGACCCCGTGGTGCGCGCAAAAGCGCACCTCTGCATCGTTGACCGATTGGGGGTAGGGCGTGAGCATCGAAATGCGCCTGGCATTGAGTGTGCGAAACGCCGCGACCAGTGCCTGCGACGTGGCGATCGCCGGCTTTCCGCTTGCCTGCTCGATGCGGCGAATCAGCGCGTCACCCATGGCGGGGTCGTGCGTCGTGACGGCGGTGCAGTGAAACACGATCAGCCCGATGGGCGCCGGGCCCAGCAATTGCGCCGCCGATTCTGCGCCTGCGCTCATGCCGAGAATGTCTTCGGCTGATACGCTATGCAGCTTCAGCCGGGTTGTGTGCATGGATACGCCGGCCGGCAGGATGGCGCACGCGTCGGATTCCGCGACGATATTGCGATTGGGAAGGATCATGCCCAGGCGCAGGCGCTCGCCATAATCCGGGCGGGCGCGTTGACGCGGAGGGCTGGCGAGTTCAGGGGCGTTCATGGCTACGCAGTCTACTCCGTGATCTGGATGTTCGCGGCCTTGATCAGCTCAGACCACGTCTTTACTTCGCGCTTGAAAAACTTGTCGAACGACTCGACAGAGCCGCCCTCTGGTCGCGCGCCCATCGACCTCAGCTTTAGCTGCACTTCGGGCGCGTGGATGGCCTTCGCAAAAAGCGCATTGATCTGGCTGACCGTGGCCGGCGGGATGCCGGCGGGACCCATCAGCCCCCACCAGACGAACGCCTTGTACTCCGGCAAGCCTTGTTCGGCAAACGTGGGCAGATCGGGGAGTTCCGGTGAACGGGCGTCTCCCGTTACGCCCACCGCACGCAACTGACCGGCTTTGACAAACGGTGCGGCGGCCAGTTGGTTGCTGAAAAACAGCTGGACCTGACCGCCGATCAGGTCGGTGTAGACCGCTGCGCCGCCGCGATAGGGCACGTGCTGCGCTTCGATTCCTGTCTGGCGTTTGAACATCTCGTACGCAAGGTGTTCGCCCGTTCCATTGCCGCCCGACCCGACATTAAGCACTCCCGGCTTGGCCTTGGCAAGCGCGACGACCTCGCCCACGGTCTTGGGGGTGATCGATGGCGAGACGAGCAGCACCATCGGAACCGTCCCGATCAGGATGATGGGCGTCAGGTCGGTTGACGCGTTGTACGGCATGTTCTTGTAGAGACTGTTGTTGACTGCCGCAGAGTTCGACCCCACCAGAAGGGTATAGCCATCGGGCTCGGATTTGACGACGAACGCGCCGCCGACGTTGCCGCCCGCGCCGGTCCGGTTCTCGACCAGCACGGTCTTGCCGAGCGTGGTGGAGACGTACTCGGCGACGGTGCGCGCGACGATGTCCACGCCGCCGCCAGTCGCATAGGGAACGATCAGGCGGATGGGCTTGGTCGGGTAGTCTTGCGCCGACGAGGACGCGCAGACCGACAGACCAGCGGTCGCGACCATCAGGGCAAGGAGCGCACGCCGCTGCGCGCGGCGCTTGATGAATCGCCACATGTCGGAGGTCTCCTGTCGTGTTGATCTTGTGCGGTCAACTTATCCCCCGTGCCGTGCCCCTGTCAAGACAATCGCGCCGCGCACGCCGCCACGCGCTGCCCCGCCGGCGGGCGCAAGGTACCCTGACAGGTGCAGCGCCATGGTTTAAGCTTTGCCGAAAATCTCGACGTCCGCCAGGACCGTTTCACGATACAAGAGACAAACGATGACGCTTTACCCGAGCCTCTTCTCCCCGATCACCCTGGCGGATCGGCGCCTGCGCAACCGCATCATCCACCCGGCGATGACCACGGTGACCGCCGCGGACGGGCGCGTCACCGACAGGCTGATCCAGTATCACCTGAATCGTGCCCGTGGCGGTGCAGCGCTGCTGGTCACCGAGCCGGGGGCGGGCGCGCCCCATCAGACCATGGGAACCCGGGTGCGGGCCTGGAAT
>CAITPF010000432.1 GCA_903894155.1 uncultured beta proteobacterium
ACGAAAACTATGGAAAATGACTGGAGAAACCATGAGCGCGAAGAAAATTAGCGGTACGGTGCAAACCTGGGAGTCCAGAGAACTTGGCGCGGATGAGGCTCACGTTCGCAAAGCCCCTGCGGAATTGACGAAAGAGATCGAGGATTCGCTCGGCCTTCAAATGATTTCCATACGATTGAACAAGGAATTGATTGACTCGTTCAAGATGCTCGCCAGCTATCACGGCATCGGGTATCAGCCGCTTATGCGCGACGCGTTGCACCGTTTTGCAGAGTCGGAAATGAAGAACATAGTGCGTGGAGTTGTTGAGTCTCAGAAGAACTATCAACCACGAGCAAAAGCCAAGAAAGCCGCTTAGGCAAGCAGGCTGACATGCGCCGCGACCACGCGCCAACCTTCAGGCGTTCGGATCCATGTCTGGCTTTGACGGCCGCTTCGCGCGACGCCAGCGCGCTGGAACTCCGTGTTGGCGGTTGCAAAATCTTCGCCGTACGTCGTCAATACGGTATGCATGCAGGTGCGGGCCAGCCCCTGCGCCGGGCGAGCAGCCCGGAAGGCCTGGATGGCTTCATAGCCGTACAGGTTCTCAGTGACGCCGTAGCGCAAGGTGTGCGGGCTGTTCCAGAATAGCGCGTCCAGCACTTCGACATCATTGCTGACCAGTGCCTGTTCGTAACGGTCGAAGGCCTCTTGAACTTCGGCCAGGATGTGAGGCAAGTTAATCTGCATTTACAACCCCACCTTCTTTAGGCAGCAAACTCCGGAAGATTCAAGTGCCCTGGCGACCCGGAAGGCCAGGTCTTCGCGCCAGGGCGCGGCGATAATTTGAATACCCAGTGGCATTCCATGCGAGGAAGTCGGCCACAGGGGCGCCGCCACAACCGGGCAACCCGCAAAAGAGACCGGCTGTGTGAGCATGCCCATGGAAGCACGGCTCGGTAATCGTTGGCCCTGAATGTCCAGCCACTCCGTTCCGATCGTCGGCGCCGACACGGGCGTGGCCGGTGCTATCAGCACATCCCAGTTCTCAAACAGCGTATTGACCTTGTCGCGATACATGCGGCGAAAGCGTTGTGCCTTGATATACCAGGCAGCAGGCAGGATCGCGCCCGCCATGAAGCGATCCACGGAAAGCGGTTCCATGTCTTCGATCTGAGTGCGCAAGTGGTTCAGATGCAGCGCACCGCCTTCGCTGGCCGTGACGATGAAGGCTGCCATTCTGGCCAGGCCCGCGTCTGGCCATTCGACGCGTGCGACGTTTCCAAGTTGCCTGGCGGCAAGGTCAACGACCTCAAGTGCCTGAGGCGAGGCATTCTCTTCAAAAAAGCCGGTCAGGACACCAATGCGCAGGCCTTCGGTGCCAAGCGACAACACCGGGGAAACGGGTTCCAGCTTTTTTGCATGGCAACCCGGGTCGCGCGCGTCCGGACCTTGCAGCGCGTCATACAGCGTTGCCAGGCCTTCGAGAGAATTTGCAAAGCCGCCCAGATGGTCGATGCTCTCGACAAAAGGGTATGTGCCACGGCGCGAAAGCCTGCCAAAGGTCGGTTTGACGCCCCATACTCCGCACAGGGAAGCAGGTACGCGAATCGAACCATTTGTGTCCGAACCGAGCGCTAGCGGCACCATGCCCGCGGCAACCGCCGCAGCCGATCCGCCTGAAGACCCGCCTGAGATGCAGGTCAAGTCATGCGGATTTGCGCAAGCGCCATAGTGCGTGTTTTCAGTCGTGAAACCGTAGGCGAACTCGTCCATATTGAGCGAGCCCACCAAAACCGCACCTGCCGCGCACATTCGCTGGATCAGAAACGCGTCTGAAGCAGCGGCCGGATTGGTTCGGTTGACGACTGAGCCGGCCAGGGTGACCTCGCCTTGCACATCAAACATGTTCTTAACAGCGAAGGGAACGCCCGCGAGCGGAGGCAGCGGCTTGCCGGTGGCGCGCCAGCCATCAATGGTCTGTGCCTGATTGCGCGCTCGTTCAAGGTGCATCGCCGTGAAGGCATTGACCCGGGCATTTGCCGCCTCAATGCGGGCGATGCTCGCATCGAGCACCTGCGCTGCAGAAAACTTCCCCTGGGCGATGCCCTGCGTGACTTCAGAGGGGGCAAGGGCGTTGAGGCTCATTCCGAAACTCGCTTCGGACAATAAATTTCCGGCATCTCGAGCTCTACAGGGCAATCGACCTGATCGAGCGCCTGCGCCATGGCGTCGATGCGCTTGAAGTGCGCGGCGACGCGCAATACGCGTGGCGTATCCGCGGGTAGGCCCAGGCTAAGGGCGCAGGCCCGGATGTACTGCTGGATCTGGTCATCATTCATCGGCGCGGTACCGCTTGGCAATGGTCAAGTATTGGGCGAGGGACTGCCCGGCGATCTCCGTCATCTTAAACGGTGACGGGAAGACCTGCAGGGGCGTGACGAAACCGGCGCTCCGTGAGCGGGTGGCATTTTGCGAGGCGAACACTTTCCAGAATCGGCACGAAACTGTCGGTTGGCGCGCTGAGATGATAATCTGCCAACGCGACCTCATCCACCATGGCTTTTATCGCCGACCCAATCCAATAACTCGACCGGTCGCAAAAGGAGACACTACGTGATTAAGGCTGCCCGAGTGCTTGCTGTCGCCGTCATTGGCGCTACTCTTTTGATACTGTCTGGTTGCGCGACCGATTCAACTCCGGTTGCCTCTTCCCCGCCAGCCGGAACCGGCTGGATCGCCCTGATCGACGGCACGAATCTCAACGCCTTCGACGCAACGGGCAACGCCAATATTCGCCTTGAAAACGGCGTGGCCAAGGCCGAGCTGGGGGCCGGCTACCTCGTGACGAAACTGCCCTACAAGAATTTCGAACTTCGGGCTGAACTGTGGGTCGACGACGTTGCGAATTCCGGCATCATGATCCGCTGCACCGATCTCAAAAAAATCGGCGCGGAAGCCTGCTACGAGATGAACGTGTTCGACACCCGCGCGGATCCCACCTACGGGACAGGTGCGATCGTCGGCGTTTCAAAGGTGGGGCCGCTGCCCAAGAGCTCCGGTAAATGGAACACCCTTGTCATCGTCGCCGAAGGCCCGCACCTGGTCTTTACGCTCAACGGTGTCAAGACGGCCGACGCGCAGGACAGCCGCATTGCGGGCCCCGGGCCCCTTGCACTGCAGTTCGGTGGCGGTGTGGTCAAGTTTCGCAACGTGTGGATACGACCGCTGAACTGAATTGCAATTAAGCGCGATTTACTGGGCGAGGATAGCTGCGACCTTGCGCAGGGTTATCTTTTCAGTTATCCATTCAGTAGTGTCCCAACGTTTACACGTTGAAGGTTCGTAAGTTAATGAATTTATTGCCATATTCGGTCATTTTGTCTGGTCTCGATTTCAACTTTGATTTCGAGCAGACTTTGGGTTGTTCGCGACTTTCTGCGGGAAACCCT
>CAITPF010000433.1 GCA_903894155.1 uncultured beta proteobacterium
CGTTCAGCGCGTTGAGGATCACCAGCGGGATCAGCTTCTCGGGGAAGTGATAGGGGCCGTAATTGTTGCTGCAGTTGGTTGTGAGTACGGGCAGCCCGTAGGTGTGATGCCAGGCGCGCACGAGGTGATCCGAGGATGCCTTGCTGGCTGCGTAGGGGCTGTTGGGCTCGTACGGATTCGTTTCCGCGAAAGGCGGGTCGGTGGGCAGCAGGGTTCCGTACACCTCGTCGGTGGAGACGTGCAGGAAGCGGAACGCCTCTCGTTCGGCGGGAGGCAGATCCGACCAGTAGGCGCGCACCGACTCGAGCAGGTTGAACGTGCCCACGACGTTGGTCTGGATGAATTCGCCAGGGCCGTGGATCGAGCGATCGACATGCGACTCGGCCGCGAAATTCAGCACGGCGCGCGGCCGATGCGTGGTGAGTAACTGCCCGACCAGTTCGCGATCGCCGATGTCGCCATGCACGAAGACGTGCCGGGCGTCACCATCAAGCGAGGCGAGGTTTTCGAGATTGCCGGCGTAGGTCAGCTTGTCGAGGTTGACGACTGGCTCGTCGCAATTGGCAAGCCAGGTATGGACGAAATTACTGCCGATGAAGCCGGCGCAGCCAGTGACGAGAATCATGCCGTGTGCCCTCGATGTTGTTATGGAGATTGTAGAGCATGGCGACAGGCGCGATCGATCCGGATTCGCGGCCATTGTGGGGTAAGCTTTCTCCGCATGGACACTCTGGAACAACTTCGATCCGGCGCGCTGGCGGGCGCCACGCGTGTGGCGATTTCCTGTGGGCTGGAATCGTTTCCGCCCGAGCTTTTTGGCCTGGCCGACACGCTTCAGACGCTTGATTTGTCGGGCAACCGCCTGTCGTCGTTGCCCGATGATTTCGGCCGCTTCACGCAGCTGCGCATCCTGTTCTGCTCCTTCAATAATTTCACCCGCTTGCCCGATGTCCTGGGGCAGTGCCCCCGGCTTGAGATGATCGGGTTCCGTTCCAACCGGATCAGCGATTTGCCGGCCAGTTCGCTGCCCCGGAATCTGCGCTGGCTGATCCTGACAGGTAATTGCATCGCGTCGTTGCCCGATCAGCTTGGTCAGTGCGAAGCGCTGCAAAAGCTCATGCTGGCGGGCAACCGTCTAAGCGCGTTGCCGGACTCAATGCAGGCGTGTGAGCGGCTTGAGCTGTTGCGCTTGTCTGCGAACCGGTTCGAAGCCCTGCCTGGGTGGCTTTTGCGACTGCCGCGGCTCTCGTGGCTCGGATTTTCCGGAAACCCGTGCAGCGATGCGCGCGAGCGCAGCGCCCAGGCGTCGGTGTATGCGCCCGTCGTTCGCTGGGATGCACTGGAAATCCTGGAAATGCTTGGCTCCGGCGCCTCCGGCGTGATCCACCGCGCTATCTGGCGCGATGGCGGCGCGGCGCGCGACGTGGCCGTCAAGGTGTTCAAGGGCGCGCTCACCAGCGATGGCTTGCCGCACAGCGAAATGGTTGCCTGGCTGGCAGCCGGCACCCACACCGGCCTGATCGGCGTACTCGGGCGGATCGTTGGCCACCCGGACAATGCCGAGGGGCTGGTGATGCCGCTTGTGGATGCCTCCTACACCGTGCTGGCGGGCCCGCCCAGCATGCAGAGCTGCACGCGCGACGTTTACGAGCCTGGGTTGAGCCTGTCGCCTGAGGCGGCCCGCCGCATTGCAATGAGCGTCGCCAGTGCCGCAGCCCAGTTGAGCGCACGCGGCATCCTGCACGGGGATCTTTATGCCCACAACATTTTGCATAACCTGCTCGGGGATGCCTTGCTGGGGGATTTCGGGGCGGCGACGTTTTGCGATCCCGACAACGGTCAGGGCCAACGCTTTGAGTCGCTGGACGTGAGGGCGTTCGGGTGCCTGCTGGAGGAGCTTGTGGATCGTGTCGAGCCTCACGGTGCTGTTGCCTCGACCCACTCCGCGCTCGCGGAGCTGCGCGACGCTTGCCTGCGGCCGGATCCGTCCGCGCGCCCGTCGTTTTTGGATATCTGCGCGAGCCTGGCGGCAGGCTCGTAGCGACTAGTGGCCGTCGTCCGGTGCCGGAGTATCTGAGCCATCGCCCAATGCGCGCTGCATCATTGCCGTGTCGCGCCAGGCGTTGAACTTGAACCCGACGTTGTGCATCGTGCCCGCCAGGAAGAAACCCTGGTTCGCATGCACGGCCATCGAGGCCGCGTTGTTGTCGCCGATGACGGCGATCATCTGCCGCCAGCCTCCGGCGGTGCAGCGACGGATGACTTCCGCGAGAAGCTTGCCGCCAACACCCTGCCTCGCCATGGCCTCATGGACGTAGACCGAGTCTTCGCAGGTGAACCTGTACGCCGGCCGGGCCCGGTACAGCGTTGCGTAGGCGTAACCCAGCACGACACCGCCGCGCTCGGCGACGATATACGGCAATCCCTTGGACAGCACGTCCGCGCGGCGGCCTCGCATATCCTCGACGGTCGGCGGTTCGATCTCGAACGACGCCGTGCCGTTCAGGACGTGATAGGCGTAGATGGACTGGATGGCAGGGACGTCGGATTCGACGCTGTCGCGCAGGGTGATCTCGTTGTTGGACATGGTGGGCGGCGTTGAAACACGCGTTGATATGCTCGCTTGTCAGAATCCGAAGAGGCGGGCCGGGTTTTCGGTAAGGATCATTTTGCGAACATTTTCGTCGTCTGTCCAACGCGCAAGCAGGTTGAACAGCTCGACCGAGCTCTTATCGCCGAACGAAAGGTGCGGATAGTCGCTTCCCCAGATCAGGCGATCGGGCGCGGCTTCGATCAAGGCGCGCGCCATCGGATCCGAGTCGGTAAAGTGCGGAACCTTGGACATCCGGTAGATGCCGGTCAGCTTGACATAGGCATTACGATCGCCATGGTTGACCAGGTCGAGCAGCGCCTGGAAGCCTGGCGCGTTCACGCCGTCCTTTGCCAGGTTCATGCCCATGTGTGCCATGGAAAAGGGCAGCTTCAGCGACTTGAAGAGCGGCATGAGTTCGGTCGTCAGCCAGCCAGGCAGCAGGAAGTCGAGATGCCAGCCAAGCTCTGCGCAGCGCGCCGCGATCCGCTCAATGTACGGGGTCATTTTTTGTGCCAGCCCCGCCTCGAAGGGATGGATCGGGCTGTAGTTGATGCGTACGCCGCGCACGCCGAGCGCGTCGAATTCGGCGAGCAGGCTATCGGGTGCGTTTTCATCGAGGTGGACGATACCGCGGCAACGCGCGATGCCGACTTCCCGCATGGCATCAAGCATGCAGCTGTTGTCCAGACCGTAGGCGCTCGGCTGCACGAAGACATAGCGCGTGAGCCCCAGATGGGCGGCCAGCTGCAGGTAATCTTCCAGTGGCGCTACCGGGGGTGCGTAGCGCAGCTGGTCAGAACCATAGGGGTAGCGATCGGCAGGCCCAAAGACATGGAAATGCGCGTCGCAGGCATCGGCGGGCGCCTTGAAGGCGACCTTCTCGCTGGGGTCGAAAGACACAGTGGGTTCTCCGGCAGTTCAGGTGTGGTGATATTGCAGGTTCTTGGAAAATGGCGTGGCGTCGCAGGGGCTATTTCGGCATCGCTGCGATCAGTTCGCGCAGCGCTGCGGCATCCTTGCCCGCGGCCGCCGCAAGATACGTCGTGTCGCTGCCCGCGATCAGAAAGCGCGCGCCCAGCCCGATGAGTCGCGTTTGCAACTCGGCATCGCCGCGGATGCCGCCGATGCCGAGCGCGACCCCATGCCGGGCGCAGGCCGCGGCAACGGTCTGGTACGCCTCGAGCAGCGACGGATGGCGCAACTGGCCCGGGATGCCCATCTCGGTGCAGAGGTCGTTGGAGCCGATCAGCAGCATATCGACGCCCGGGATTGCCGCGATCGCGTCCGCGTTGGTGATGCCCTCGGGCGTTTCGAGCATGATGATCACCATGGTGTCGGCATTGCCCGACTCGTTGACCTTGGCAAGCGGCATTGCCTTGTACGCGGTGGCGGGCCCCGCCCCCATGACAGACCGGTGGCCGATCGGCGGGTATTTGGCCGCCGCCACGATGGCGCGTGCCTGATCCGGCGTATTGACGTGCGGCAGGATCACCCCCTGCGCGCCGCCATCAAGCGCGCGCGAAATGTCCTGGGCCTGATGGGCAGGAACGCGCACCAGGGGCGTCACGCCATAGGTGACCGCCGTGATGCAGATGGCCGAGGTTGCCTCGAAGCCGATCGGGCTGTGCTCCATGTCGACATAGAGGCAATCGAACCCCGCGGCACCGACCAGCGGCCCGATATCGACGGTGCGCGACTGGCGCAGGCCC
>CAITPF010000434.1 GCA_903894155.1 uncultured beta proteobacterium
ACCTTGCCCTTGACCCAATCGGCGCTGTTACTGATGTCCCTGCCGGCCCCGGACACCGTGTTGCAGCCGCTGACCAGCGCCACAATCATCCCAAGCAATAGAATTCTGAGCACGGCCTACCCCTTTAAATCGTGTCGTACGAACACGAACGCAGCGAATTGTATCCACCCAGTTAGGGTGTCCACCTGCAATAGCCTAGCGCCCCGTATGGACGCGTTTAATGGCCGCCGCGAACGCACTCGCAGTCTTGCGCTGCCCGCTTTCGCTGAAGTGGCAATTATCTTGCGGGCGCCTGTCTTTGATATCCAGCAACAAATCCGTATTGGCCCCCAGGTAAACCTTACGCTTCGGATCGACCAAGGACTTCTGCGCCTGCGTGACCGGGTTATCCGGCATCCACGCGGCCGAGGTACCGCAAAAGGACGCCACCGCGATGAAAATGGGCGCTGCAACGCCCGCGTCGCGAATCGACTGCAGCATGGAGTTGAACGACTCTACGTAGACCTCGCGGCTCGTACCGAGGAACTTGTCGCCCTCGCCCTGGTGCCAGACGATATCGGTAATCTTGTAACGCCCCTGTAGGCCGGTAATCGTCTGCAGCATCATGCCGTTCAGATCCGCCCCTGCCTTCCAGCGGGAGATGTCTGTTTGGGGAATGGCAGCGGCGAGGATGATGACGGATTTGTAGGTGCCGTTGGCAACCAGGTCATCCGCGAGCGGCGTGATGAACTCGCCCTCTGGCCCACCGGATCCCAGCAGCGGCGAAGATGCCACAAAGCACTTGCCGTCGAAGTAATTGACGACGCGATCCGGGTACTGGGTCACCATGCGCTGCGCAGCGGAATTGGCGGCATTGGATTGGCCGATGGCCAGGACGACACCCGTTTGCGGGGTCTGCACAGGGCAGGCGACTTCCTGCTTGCCGGGGCACGCGCCCTCGAATTTGGCGGGACACGAGGTCAGGCGGCCGAAATTGTCGAAGGTGTAGACCGATTCTTCGGCAGTGGCGTGGGCTTGAAAGCCCAGCAGCAGAAAGACAGCAAGGATAAGGTTCTTCAAGGGTCAGGGGCTCGTTGCAATCGATGCAACTGAGTATAAGCCCTTGACGAAATTGTCACGGAGTACGAATTTCTGGATCTTGCCCAGGCTGCCGACGGACCATATTGTCATCCCCCACCTGCCGATCTGGGGAGCAACTCGTGAGCGACGCTGGTAGACTAAGCGACGGTTGCATGACGCCTGAACTTTCATGGTGCGCATGCACACTCAATCTGCATTTCTTAGTAGCACAATGTCATCGATTTATCGCGGATCGCAAAAACACAAGAACCGCCCCGTCAAGGGACTCAAAGGTACGCTGTGTCCGGAATGGACACATGCCGCCAACGACGGTGGATTTCGCGGCGACCCGCATTTACATTGCTGGATTGAAACAGAGGCGCATCGGTTGTTTGAAAACGCATCCACTGACGGCGAGCGACGTTTTGCGACAGATCGCGGAATTGCTTTTGAAGCAAAGCCAACGTCTGATGGAACATGGCATGGCTTTCCAGTCCCTTGGGAAAGTGTGCCTCCCGCGATTTTGCGTCAATGGCTTCAGGATGGAAAGGTGACTCGGCGGCAGGTGAAGCTGTTCAGGTCGCGAGCAACGGACAACATCCGTTGGGCACTCGGTAACGAAGAATCATGAGTGAACTATTTCGATTCGGCAATCCCGGGCAGTTCGAAATCGCCGCGCGGTGGCTTAATGACTCCGAACCGCGGGAGCGGCTTCCGGTCGCGGACGGTTGGTCAACAGGCGAACTGCGCATCACGGTGTGTGGGCAAGTGCTGACGGAGCATCGCTTCCGTGGCAGGCTATCCAGCAATTTGTCATGGTATCTGTCGCCAGTCATTGACTGGCTGATCCGGAATTGGGTCTGCCTGCTCCATGAGGAAAGCTTCGGCTGGCCGGAAAAGTCTGCACAACCCGCTGCGGTTGCAACATTTTCGGCGCTGGAAAGGTATATTGCGTCGCCCACTGATACGGATAGCAGTACGTATCAAAAGGTACATGACTGGTGGAGTCGGCACGCATTGCGTGCCGCAGACTCCAGCGCCATTTATCCTGATATCTATTTTCGTCGCGTTGCCGATGATATCGAGATCTCGTGGCTTGCCCGCCAGCCAGGCTATGCGCCCGATGATTTTTCCCTAACGCTTGGCCCTGGCTTTGCGCTACTGTCGGTCGGCGCGGTCGCCACTGCGCTCTGGAAATTTCTGGATTGGGCAACGGCATCTGCTCCGGCGACGAATGCGGCTGACCAACTAGTCGTGGACGGGCTCAGGAGTCGTTTTGCAAGCTTGCGCAACACCCCGGTTTCCGAGCTAGAGCAATGCTATGTTGGTCCCCAACTACAACTGCAACTTGATGCAGTGCGAAAGTCAATTGACTTGGCCAATGACCGGAGGCTCGTCGGCAATCTGCCCGTCATCGAGTCCCTTGAT
>CAITPF010000435.1 GCA_903894155.1 uncultured beta proteobacterium
CAGGTCGTGACCTGGGGCGGCACCACGCGCGAATACCAGGTTGAGGCCGACCTGCAAAAGCTCGAGGGCTACGACATCACCCTGCCCCAACTCGTCAACGCGGTCAGCAACTCAAATATCAACGTCGGCGGGCGCACGATTAACGTCGGACAGCAATCGGTCAACATCCGCGGCGTCGGTCTGATCAAGGAGGTGGCGGACATGGGCAACATTGTCCTGTCGCAGACCAATGGCGCCCCGGTACTTGTCAAGGACGTCGCCAACGTCCAGATTGGCGTGGCGCCCAGGCTTGGGAAGGCTGGCCTGAACGACCAAACGGATGTCGTGACCGGCGTGGTCGTCATGAACCGCACGATGCAAACCAACGACGTCATCACCCGGCTCAAGGCGGAAGTCGACAAGATCAACAGCGACGGCGCGCTGCCTCCCGGGGTCAAGATCGTTCCCTACTACGATCGCGCGACGCTCGTTGAAGTCACCACGCACACCGTGCTGCACAACCTGGTGTTCGGCTGCCTGCTGGTGTTTTTCATTCAGTGGATCTTCCTGGGCGATCTTCGCAGCGCCATCATCGTCAGCGTGAACATCCCGGTCGCCCTGTTCTTCAGCATCATCATTCTCGTGTTGGTGGGCGACTCCGCCAACCTGCTGTCGCTCGGAGCAGTCGACTTCGGCATTATTGTCGACTCTGCGGTCATTCTGGTGGAAAACATATTCCGCAATTTCCAGCGAACCGCAGCAGAGCAGCGCGAACTAATCGACGAGCAGTCCCAGATTCCATCGGGCGCCAGGTTGCCGGTCGGTATCCCCGGGTGGACCGATCGCCTGAGCGTGATCCTGATCAGCGCAGCACAAGTCGACAGATCGGTGCTCTTTTCCTCGGCGATCACGGTCGCGGCGTTCATCCCGCTGTTTACCATGCAAGGGGTCGAAGGCCAGATCTTCAACCCCATGGCGCGCACGTACGCCTACGCGTTGACGGGAGCGCTGCTCGCGACGTTCACGATCACGCCAGTGCTCGCCTCGCTGCTCTTGCCAAAGCATATCGAGGAGCACGAAACGCTCTTCGTGCGCGGCATTCGCAAGGTGTACTCGCCGGTGTTGGCCTGGGCCCTGTCGCGCCGCAAGATGACCGTCGGGATCGGAGTCGCATTCCTGGTCCTCTCGGGCCTGCTGTTGCCGCATATCGGTACGGAGTTTCTGCCGGCGCTTGAGGAAGGCAACCTGTGGATTCGCGCCACGATGCCGCCGACCATCTCGCTCGACGCTGGCATGAGCAAGGTCAACCGCATGCGGGAGATTCTCAAGACTCACCCCGAGGTCATCACGGTCGTCTCCCAACATGGGCGTCCGGACGACGGCAGCGATGCAGCCGGCTTCTACAACGTCGAATTGTTCGTCACCCTGAAGTCGTTCGAAAAATGGCGTAGCGGCTACATCAAGCCCATGCTCGTCGAGGACGTACAGCGCGAATTCCGCCAGGAATTCCCCGGTGTCGAATTCAACTTCTCGCAATATATCCAGGACAACATCGAAGAAGGTCTTTCGGGCGTCAAGGGCGCCAACTCGGTCAAGATCATCGGCCCGGACCTCAAGGTGCTGGAAAAACTCGCCGACCAGGTCCTGAGCGAAATGTTCAAAGTCAGGGGCGTGGAAGACCTTGGCGTATTCCACGTGCTCGGCCAGCCGAATCTGGACATCAAGATCGATCGCGAAAAGGCGGCACGCTACGGCTTGAATACCGGCGACATCAACACGATCATCCAGGCGGCCGCCGCCGGGACGCAAGCCTCGACCATCCTCGAGGGAGACCGGCAGTTCGCCCTTACCGTTCGCCTGGCGCCTGATTACCGTGACAGCCTGGAGGACATCCGCAATATCAAGGTGGCGTACACATCGCCCAACGGCTCGACCGCGTATATACCGCTCAGCGAACTGGCCAACATCACACTGGATACGGGTGCTTCCTACATTTACCACGAGCGAAACCAGCGTTACATCCCGGTCAAGTTCAGCGTGCGCGGACGCGATCTCGGCAGCACGGTGGCCGAAGCGCAGAAACGCATCGAAGAGAACATCAAGCTTCCCAACGGCTACCGGATCGACTGGGCGGGCGAATTTGAGGAACTGCAACAGGCCAAGGCGCGTCTGGGGCTCGTGCTGCCCATCGCAATCGGGATGATCCTGATTCTGCTTTATACCCTCTTCAATTCGTTGCGCGACAGCCTGCTGACCCTTGCATCCATCCCCTTCTCGATTGGCGGGGGCATCATCGCCCTCTGGCTCTCGGGGCTCAATCTCAGCATCTCCGCCGCCATCGGCTTCGTATCGCTTTTCGGCGTATCGGTCATGAACGGGATCCTGGTCATTGGGTACTTCAACCAGCTTGTCCTTGAGGGCAAGTCGAATCTTCAAGCCATGTACGAGGCCGCCGATCAGCGGATGCGTCCGATGCTGATGACGGCGCTCTCCGCGGCCATCGGGTTGTTCCCTGCCGCGATTTCAAACGGGATCGGCAGTGAGGTGCAAAAGCCGCTCGCCACCGTGGTGGTCGGGGGCATGCTGATCGGACCGATCATGCTGCTGGTTGTCGCGCCAGCGCTTCAAATTCTCGTGATCGAGACTGGCCAGAGTTGGCGGCAAAAGCTTACGGCCCTTCGCAAACCGCGCAAGGAGCAAGCATGAAATTCGCTCACATCAGCGATCGCGCTCGACGAATATTCAAACTGAGCGCCCTGACCGCGACGATCTGGCTGAGCGGATGCACGGTCGGCCCGGATTTCGTGCGCCCCGAAGCGCCTGCCGGCCAGCAAGTCACCCGCGCGCCCATGGTCACGACCGACAGTGCCCCGGTCGCCGCCGGCGCCGCCCAGCGCTTCGAGATCGCAGCCGAGGTCAAGCGCGAATGGTGGACACTCTTCGAATCCCCGGTGCTCAACGATCTTGTCGCCCGCTCGCTCGCTGAAAACCCGACGATCGACGCAGCGCAAGCCTCCCTGCGCCAGGCACGAGCCCTGGTTTTGGCGCAGCGCGGTTTTTACTTTCCGACGATCGGCGTGGGCTATGAGCCGACCCGCCAGGGGAATTCGAACACGCTGTCGCCCACGCTGAACTCAGGGGATTCGCCCTTTACCCTGAATACAGCCCAGGTATCGGTTGGATTCACGCCGGACGTCTTCGGGCTGAACCGGCGCACCGTCGAATCGCTTGAGGCCCAGGCGCAAACGCAACAATTCCTGCTTGACGCCGCCTACGTCACCCTGGCCACCAACGTCGTGACGGCCGCCGTGCAACAGGCCGCGTTGCGGTCACAGATCAGGTCCACCGAGGAAATCATCGGCTCGGCAAACCGGGCGCTGGAAATTCTCAAGGCACTGGCATTGATTGGCTACTCCAGTGCGCTTGATGTTGCCGCGCAGGAGACCCTGCTTGCCCAGGCGCAACAAACGCTGCCGCCACTGAACAAGCAGCTTGAGCAGACCCGCAACCAGATTGCAGTCCTCGCGGGAAAGCTGCCTGCCCAGGGCGGTTTTGAAAACTTCGACATTGATGCGCTGCGCCTTCCCGAATCGCTGCCGCTTTCGCTGCCGTCGCAGATCGTCGAGCAGCGCCCGGACGTCAGGGCCGCCGAAGAGCAACTTCACGCAGCGAGCGCGCAGGTTGGCGTTGCCATCGCCAATCGCTTGCCCCAGTTTTCCATTACCGCCTTCCTCGGCGGTGCTGCGGTCCCGTTCTCGCAGATGTTCGCGAGCGACAACCAGTTCTGGGGGATCACGGGCTCGATCACGCAGACGATCTTCGATTTCGGCACGCTGAAATACAGGCAGGACGCTGCCAAGGCCGGCCTGGACCAGGCGGGAGCGCAATACCGCAGCACAGTCCTGACCGCCTTTCAGAACGTGGCCGATACCCTGACGGCGCTCGATGCCGACGCCAAGTCGCTCGCGGCCGCGGCGACGGCTGAGCGCGCGGCGCGCAGGACGCTTGACCTGACCGAGCAACAACTCAAGATCGGGTCTGTCAATGTCCTGGCATTTCTGTTGGCGCAGCAGGCTTACCACCAGGCGGTGATCAGCCGGATTCAGGCGCAGGCATCGCGCCTGATGAACACAGCCGCGCTCTTCCAGTCGCTGGGCGGCGGATGGAACAACCCGCCTCGCGAAGCAGATGCAGATGCAGATGCAGCGCAGGGTGCTCCGGCTGCTGCCGCTCCGCCTGCTGCGGCGCCCCCGGCTGCAAAGGCGCAAGGCTAGCTCCCTGGCATTCTCCCCGATCTCAACGTCGGGGCCTGCCGCGCACGTCGGGGCTTGCCGTGCACCTGGTCATACAATGCCGTATCCAGAATGGCGGCAGTGACCAGAACGCCTTGAGCTCCCCACACACCCCTGTCGCGCACGCATCGTCCGGTCATCCCGCATGGCTGCGCGCCGCGCCATTCATATTTCTCGTGCTCTGGAGCGGGGGCTTCATCGCCCTGAAGTTCGGTCTTGCCTACGCCGACCCCCTGACCTTCCTGGCGTTGCGCTATCTACTTGTCGTGTTGCTTCTCGCGCTGCCCTTCGCGATCCTGCGCCCGCCCCTGCCCGCAACCCGATCCGCCTGGATCAACCTGGCGGTCGTCGCACTGCTCGTGCAGGCGGGCTATTTCGCCTTTACCTATCTGAGCCTTGCGCTGGGCATGTCCGCTGGCGTGGTCGCGGTCATTACGTCGCAGCAGCCGATCCTCGTCGGGCTGCTTGCGCCCATGACAGTCGGCGAGCGCGTCGACCGCAAACGATGGGCCGGGCTCGTGCTGGGCGTAGCGGGTGCGGTGATCGTGATCCTTTCGCGCACCAGCAGCCTCGCCCTGACCGGCCCCTCGCTTGTGTGCGCCTTGCTGGCCGTGTTCTGCATGACAGGCGGTACGCTGTGGGAAAGACGCCATGGCGTGGATATCCACCCATTGACATCGAATATCGTCCAGTACGGTGTCGGGTTTCTGGCGACCGCGCCGCTTGCGCTTGCGCTGGAGCCCATGCGCATCGAGTGGACCTCCGGCATGTTCTGGTCGCTCGCCTACCTGATTGTCTGCAACTCGCTCATTTCGATCACGCTGTTGCTCGCCATGGTGCGACGCGGCGAGGCATCGCGGGTGTCGGCGCTGTTTTTCCTTGTGCCGCCCACGGCTGCCGTGTTCGCCTGGCACTTCCTCGATGAACCGTTGCCCCTCATGGCGTGGCCCGGCATGGCACTCACCGCCGCGGGAATCTATCTTGTCATGAAAAAAAGCCGCGCCACTTAAGGCGTCAGTCGCGCGTTGATCTGGTCATCCAGCTCGGCAAGCGCGGTGGTCAGGTCGTAATCGCGCCCATTGGCTTTGAGTTTGCCAGCATCGAATTCAAATCCGGTGCGCAGGCCCTCACGCGACTCGGTCGCCAGACCCAGCATGATCAGAAGGCGACGCTGCAGGCCGTCGATTACCTTGCCGCTGGACGCGAGCTGGCCGTTGGCAGTGACCCGTTTCGCGATCGAGAACGGCGCCGGGGTTTGGGCATCCGCTGGTCTGACCTCGATTTGCATGTCGCCGGCGACCGAACCCTCGCCGAGCTCCGCCGCGATCTTTGTGGCAGTGATCTTGAACCCACGATCCAGGAGCTTGCGCACAGCAACGGACGCCCGCGCACGCTCGTCGGCGGTGAGGTTCTGGAAATCGCTCGAATCCTCCGCAACCGCTGAAAGGGTATCGATGCTCGATTGATCCAGCCCGCGCACCGCGAGCTCAAGTCCCAGGTTGCGAAACTTATGGCCGGCCACCTCAAGCGATGCCAGCGAAGGCACGATCGTAATGGCGGCACGATCGCCTTCCTCCAGCACAGAGGCCTGGACAGCGAGACCCTGCGCAACGCCATGCGTCGTGCTGTACTTTTCGATGCCCAGACGCAGGGTGCCGGTACCGCGGCGCAGATTCGTCAGCTGCGCATCGAAGCTCAGGTCCTGGACATCGAGCGCGTTGCCCTCGCCGCGGATCGAAATGCGCGCCGTGTTCCAGGCCAGCGCCAGTGCGGTCTTCTCCCACGCAATTGATCCGGATGACGGGGAGATCTGAAGTTTATCCTTGCCCTCGCGCAGGACAAGCTCCGGCATCGCAATGCTGGAGCGCGCAAGGCCTGCGTAGCCGACCGAGCCCGCGCCACTCAACTGCAGCTCGGAGCCAAAGAGCCGATTGAGCTCGACGCCGGCGTCGCCTGTCGGGCGCAAGCGCCACTCAAAGCGCACCGATGACGTGGGCAGCAGGAGGTTCGCCATGCGGTACTCGAGTTGCAAGGCGACCA
>CAITPF010000436.1 GCA_903894155.1 uncultured beta proteobacterium
ACGCCGTCTTGTCCAACAGCATCACGGCCACCATGTGCTGGAGGCAGACGTCCGGCATGTCGCGATTATCTACGACGCGCGCCGCATCCGGGCCAAGGCGCACCACCACCCGCTGGACTTGCGCCGATTCGAACGGGCGCTTTGTGCGAATCGCCTCGAGGGCGTCAAGCGGCCCCTGGATCGGCGAGCCGACTGCCCACTTCTTGATGTCGGTCTGCGCGATCTCGAAACGCACACCCAACCCGTCGATCAGTGCGCCGCGATTCGCCTCGGGTGCGTATGCCAGGAAAAAATTGTCTGCCCCGGAGAAAATGTCGTCGATGCCGGTCCAGCCCGTCTGCACGAGAATCGCCGATGTCAGGCCGCTGCGCGCCGGCATCCCGCCAAACACAAACGCCTTTTCGATGTGGTCCACGTCACGACCCCAGGCGGCAATGCCGGACGACTGCTGCGCGGTGTAATCCAGCGCCCAGCGCATCTGCCTGGCATCGAGGCGCGCGGCGGAGGATGCGGCCGCTGCTGCGCCAAACACGCCCGCAATACTGTGCGAACTCCTGTGGCTCTCATAACTGAAACGCGGCCCCCCCATCGCCATCAGCACGCGTGTGCCGACGTCGTAGCCGAGGGTGACGGCATTCATGAACGATCGCCCGTCGATGTCGAACTCCTCGGCGGCGGCAAACGCGGCCGGCACGACCGCGCAGCCCGGATGGGACCTTGATCGGCCATGGGAATCATCGGTCTCGTCGGCGTGGCCCATCACGCCATTGGCAAGCGCGGCATCAATCGGGCCTGCGGTCAGGTTCGAGGCCATGACCGTGCGCTGCCCGCGCCCTGCATGCAACTGCACATAGCGGATTGCCGCCTGGCCAGGCGCGAGCCGCGAGCCCGACACAATCGCCGCCAGCGTATCCAGGATGTGGAACCGGGCCTGCTCGGCGGCATCCGAGGGCAAAAGCATGCCGGCCGCGGCCGCCATGTATTCGCTCAGGATCTGCATTTCGGGGCTCGGGGGCACGGCTTGCGCCCCGCGCGCCACGGGAGCGAGCCCCCCAAGGCCTGCCATCGCCGTCATTCCCAGTACGCTGCGTCTTCTCATGCTGTTGCCTCCTTTGGGCAATGATCCCACCGGCGACAAGGCGCCCGCAAGCGATTTCTGGATCGCCCGTCGAGGCGGAATCCCCGTAAAATCCACCGCATGAACAAACCCGTCAAAATCGATTTCGTGTCCGATGTCGCGTGCCCCTGGTGCGCGGTCGGGCTTGGTGCGCTCGAGCAAGCGCTCGCCCGTCTGGGCGACGAAGTGCAGGTTGAATTGCACTTCCAGCCGTTCGAGCTCAATCCCGATATGCCGCCCGGCGGCCAGGATGTCATCGAGCACCTGACCGAAAAGTACGGCATGCCCGAAGAGCAGGTTCGCAAGAACCAGGCAGCCATACGCGAGCGCGCGGCAGCCGTGGGCGTCGCCTTTCACCCTGAAGGGCGAAAGCGCGTCTACAACACCTTCAACGCGCATCGGCTGATTCACTGGGCAGGCGTCGAAAGCGGCGCCGACGCGCAGCGCAGGCTCAAGAAAGAACTCCTTGCGACCTACTTCACGCTGGCCATCAGCATGGATGATCCTGAAAACCTGGTCGATGCCGTACGGCGCGCCGATCTGGATACTGACCGTGCGCGTCAAATCCTGGCGAGCCACGAATTCGAGGCCGAAACCCGCGCGGCCGAGCAAAAATATCTCGGGCTGGGGATCCATTCGGTGCCCTCGCTGATCCTCAACGACAAATACCTGCTGGAAGGCGCCCAACCCACGGAGTCGTTCGAGCAGGCCTTGCGCCAGCTGGCCGTCGCGCAATGAAGGGTGCGCTGGCCGCCCTGCTGGCCGTCGTCGGCCTTGCCGTCGGGGCCCTGCCGGCCGCAAGCCATGCCGAATACCCGGACAAGCCGATTCGCCTGGTCATCCCCTTCGTTCCAGGCGGCGCGGCCGATTTGCTCGGTCGCTACTTAGCCAAGGCGTTGACGGCAGACTTCGGCCAGCCGGTGGTGGTGGAAAGCCGCAGCGGCGCCGGTGGCCTGATCGGCATCGAGGCGGGCCGCGCCGCCCCGCCAGACGGCTACACGCTCACGCTGATCTCATCGAGCTACACCGTGAACCCGGCGCTCTACAAATTGAAGTTCGACCCCGTCCACGACATCACCCCGATCATCCAGATCTCGCGCGGTCCGATGCTGATCGTGACGAGCCCCGCGTTTCCTGCGACGTCGATCACCGAACTGGTCGACTTCGCCCGGGCCAATCCGAACAAGGTCAATTTCGCATCCTCCGGACAGGGCAGCGTGATCCACCTGGCCAACGAGTTGTTCAACAAGCGCTTTGGCATCCAGATGACGCACGTGCCCTACAAAGGCGGGGGCAATGCCCAGACGGACATCATGGCCGGCCAGGTCGATGTGTACTTCGCATCGACTGCGAGCGCCATCCCGAATGTCCAGGCAGGAAGAATGCGCGCGCTGGGCGTCACCACGGCCAACCGCATCGCCGCGCTGCCCAACGTGCCCACGGTGGCCGAAAGCGGCCTGCCCGGCTATGAAGCCACGATGTGGTACGGCATCATCGGCCCCAAGGATCTGCCGCCCGCGATCGTCGCGCGCGTCAACGCCGCGATCAACAAGGCAATCGCACCGCCCGAGGCACGCGAAAAGCTGGAAGCTGATGGCGCCGAGCCCGCAGGCGGGAGCGCAGAGGCCTTCGGCAAGCTCATCGCCCGCGAAATCGCGCTCTGGGGCCAGGTCGTGCGGGATCTGGGTATCCGCCCCGAATAAGGCGCCTTGGCACCCCCCGCCTGAAAGCGCGGGAATTCCCGCAGCATGCCGCAACCGGCATCACGCCAGCAGGATTTCCTGCGTCATACGCTCGCGCAGCCGGGTGATAAACCCGAGGCACTCCTCGATCTGGCTGATCTCGATGAATTCGTTGGGCTTGTGCGCCACCTCGATATCCCCGGGCCCCACGACGACGCAGGGGATCCCGGCCTGGTGCAGCCATCCTGCATCGGTCGCGAACGACACCCGGCCAATCAGGTTGTTGCGCGCGAGCGCGCGGCCCAGATATGCGATGGGCGCATCGTCTGCGGTATCGAGCGCAGCCGCGTCCGCGAGCGTCTCGAACGAAATATCCGCCTGCGTGCTGATTTTGCGCATTTCCGCGCGCAACTCGTCGGCATAGGCCTCGATCTGCACGATGAGTTCGTCAGACTGGTTCTGGGGCAGTGTGCGGCAGTCAAAGACGAACTCGCAATCGCGCGGAACGATGTTGGCCGCGGTCCCACCCTGGATCATGCCGGTCTGTAGTGTGGTGTGCGCAATCTTGTACGCGGGATCGAAGGGCCCCTCGGCGCGCAGCTTCCCCGCGACCTGCCGGATCCGCTCAATCATGCGCCCCGCGTATTCGATCGCGTTGACCGCCTCGGGGGCCATCGACGAGTGCGCCTCCAGGCCGTGAACCCGGCAACGGGTCACCCGCATGCCCTTGTGGCCTGTCATCACCTGCATGCGCGTGGGCTCCCCGACGAAGCAACCTGCAGGCTGGATGCCGGCCTGCTGCAAATCGCGAATCAGCGTCTGGACGCCGACACAGCCGATCTCCTCGTCGTACGTGAACGCCAGATGCAGCGGCTGGTGCAGCGGTGCGGACAGGAATTCCGGCAGCGACGCCAGGCTGGCAGCGATAAAACCCTTCATGTCGACCGCACCGCGCCCATAGATGCGGCCGCCGGCCAGATGCGCGACGAAGGGATCGGTATCCCACGCCTGGCCGTCGACCGGCACCACGTCGGTGTGCCCGCACAGCACGATGCCAGGCCTGCCCGTCTGTCCGACAGTGGCGAAAAGATTCGCCTTGCGTCGCTCGGCGTCATACGAAAGGCGCGCGTCGATGCCGAGCGACCGCAGATGATCCCGCAGGAACTCGATCATGCCAAGATTGGACTCGCGGCTGGTGGTGTCAAAGCCAACCAAGGTCTTGAGCAACTCGATGGTGTCGTGCAATGTCTTGATCTGTGGCATGAAAACCTCTGAGCCGATTGCCGGCGCGCTTGCGATCGGGAAACTTTACCGCATATCCTAGCGGCCTGAACAAAACAACCGGGGGCTTAAATGGACTTGCAACTGAAGGGTCGGGTGGCGCTGGTCACGGGCGGGTCGCAGGGCATCGGCAAAGCGGTCGCAGCCATGCTGGCCCAGGAAGGTGCCAGTGTGGTGATCGCCGCGCGCGGTGCAGAACTGCTCGACAAGGTGGCGACCGAAATCCGCGCCGCGGGCGGCAAAGTGCACGCTGTGGCCGCCGACGTCAGCCAGGCCGCCGACTGCGAACGCCTGGTGGCCGAGACCATCAAGACCTTCGGGCGGCTCGACATTCTGGTCAACAACGCCGGCACTTCCGCGACGGGCGAGTTCGAGTCGGTCACCGACGAAGCCTGGCAGGCCGACTTCAACCTGAAACTGTTTGCCGCCATTCGCCTGGCGCGCCTGGTGGTGCCCGGGATGCGCCAGCACGGCTGGGGCCGCATCATCAACATGACGAATATCGGCGCGAAGCAACCGCGCGCGAAGTCCATGCCCACCACGGTCACGCGTGCTGCGGGGCTTGCCTTCACCAAGGCCATGTCCAAGGAGTTCGCCGCCAGCAATATCCTCGTCAACACCGTTTGCATCGGTCTGATCAAGGCCGGCCAGCACGAGCGTAAGGCCGCCCGGGCCGGGGTGCCGGTCGAACAAATGTACGACGCCATGGGCAAGGATATTCCGCTTGGGCGTGTCGGACGCGCGGAAGAAGTCGCCAGCGTCGTGGCGTTTCTGGCTTCCGAGGCCGCGAGCTACGTCACCGGCAGCAGCGTCAACCTTGACGGCGGCGCTTCGGCCGTCATGTAGTCACCGCCGGAACGCATCGGCGCGTTCCTGCTGCATCTGGTTAAAGCTGGCAAACGAACAACAAAGCGCACACACAGCGCACCGAGGGGAGACTGTCATGCGCGAGGACACCACTTTTACCGTGTCGGGTCTGGCCTTATCCGGCTGGATCTACACCCCGGATCAAGGGCAAGGTCCCTATCCCGTCATCGTCATGAGCCACGGCTTCGGGGCGATCAAGGAAATGTCGCTTGACCAGACGGCCGAGATCTTTTGCCAGGCGGGCTATGTCGTGGTCGTGTATGACCACCGCAACACGGGCCTGAGCGCGGGCGAGCCGCGTGGCGAGCTCGACCCCTGGCAGCAGATCAACGACATGCGCGACGTGATCACCCTGGCGTCGCTCCTGCCGCAGGTCGACCCGCAGCGCATCGGGCTCTGGGGAACCAGCTATTCCGGCGGGCACGTGCTGGTTGTGGCGGCCGTCGACCGGCGCGTGAAGTGCGTGGTGTCGCAGGCACCTACGGTGAGCGGCTACAAAAACACCTTGCGATCGATTCCGGCCGACAAGTTCGACGCCTTTCTCGAAGAAATCGCGCAGGATCGCATCAATCGCGCCAAGGGGCTCGCGCCCAAGGTTGTGCCGATCTCGACGGAAGGCTCGGAAAGCTATGCCTGGAGCATCGTGGCCGGCAAGGGCACTGCCTATGTCAACGCCGTGACCTTGCGCACCCGGGACTTTCGCATGGGCTATGAACCGGGCATCTACATCCCGCGCATCGCGCCCACACCGCTATTGATGATCCTCGCTTCGCACGACACGCGCTGCCCCACAGATGATCAGTTGGCCGCCTATTCGACGGCCCATGAACCCAGGAAATTGCACCTGTTCAAGGGCGGACACTACGACCCCTATTCGATCCGCCTCAAGGAGACCGCAGGCGCGTCCCGAGACTGGTTTGACACTCACCTCGGTCGCCTGGACTGACCGGACTCTTAAGGGTTCCCTATGAAAGCCGTTCGAATTCTCGCTGCGGCGCTTTGCGCAGCCGCGTTGTCGCTGCCCGTAGCC
>CAITPF010000437.1 GCA_903894155.1 uncultured beta proteobacterium
CGAGGCGTATCTCGCCGTCAAGGAACTGGGCCCCGACAAGTTCGACATCGTGACTCCGTCGGTCTCGATCCTGGCGGAGCCGCCAGTGGCGGTCGTGGATCGTGTCGTGGACAAGAAGGGGACGCGCGCCGTGGCGACCGCCTACCTCGATTACCTCTATTCGCCCGAAGGCCAGGAAATCGCGGCACGCAACTACTATCGCCCGCGCGATCCCAAGGTTGCCGGGAAGTTCGCCGATCAGTTCGCGAAGGTCAAACTGGTGACGATCGACGACGTCTTTGGTGGCTGGAAGGTCGCGCAACAAAAACATTTCAGCGATGGCGGCATCTTCGACTAGATCATCGTGAAGTGACGCTGACCAAGGCTGTTCATGCGAAAAAAATGGCGGCCATGTTCGCCGCCATTTTGTTGCCTGCTGCGCGCGTCAGGCGGTAACCGCGGTCTGCCAGGGCGCGCGCGAACCGTCCGATCCGGCCTGATAATGCCCGCCAAACGGTGTCAGGATGCTGTCGGGCAGCTGGGCATAGCCGGGGTCCGGGATATGGAAATGCGTGAAGCCAACGCGCTTGAGCAGGAACACAACTTCCTGGTTGATTTCGCCAAGAGCGTGGAGATCGCCCGCGAACCCCGCTTCACGAAGGCGCGCAGCCACTGAATAGGACCGGCCATCGGTGAATTTTCCAAACCGGATGCCGATTGCCGGTGCGTGCGCGACTGCCGACGCAAGCGCCGCGATGCGCTGCGTCACGGTTTGCCCATCGGTGGCGGCAATGACCTCGTCGGGATCGATGATGCGGGCGAGTTCGGCCGGGTGGGCCACGCGCTGCCCGAACTTGTCAAAGACGGCGATGACGGCCGGTGCTGGTGCGTGTTCTGCAGTCATGAGGATGCTCTGGAGGATGTGATTGGCACGCCGTGGCGGTGCTGTTGTCTATTGCAGGGCGTCGGCTGACGCGTGGGCATCCGCCTCCGAATCGCGGTGGCGCAAGGATGACTTGCGCACCGTTTCGGCCGCACGGGCAAAGGTGTCCTTGCCCAAACGTGCGACAGACTCCCGAAACGATTCGCCCGGCTGGCGCTGTTCGAGGTAGGCGGCAATGATTTCTTCGACCGCGTCGGCGATCTCGTTTTCGGCAAAAGCGCGACCGATGATCGAACCGAGCGCGGCTGGCGCGCCGTGGCCAGTATGCCCGCCGAGCAGCACCTGGTAAAACGCCGCGCCATCCTTGTCCACGCCCAGGATGCCGATGTGGCCGACATGGTGATGACCACAACTGTTCATGCAACCCGAGATCCGCAGGTCGAGCGGGCCGATGCTTTCCTGTGCATCCATCGATTCGAAGCGCTTTGCGATATCTTCCGCGACCGGGATGGAGCGTGCGTTGGCAAGCGCACAGAAGTCGCCCCCCGGGCAGGCGACCATGCTGCCGATCAGGCCCCCGACGGCGTGGTGCAGGTTGATCTCGCGCAGGGCTTCATACAGCGCAGGCAGGTCATTTTCGGCAACAGCGGGCAACACGAAATCCTGCGTGTGACTCACGCGCAGGAACCCCTGGCTGTAGCGGTCCGCGATCGCGGCCAGTGCTTCCATTTCGTCGCTGGTGATGTCGCCCGGCGGGCGGCTGCTGTGTTTCAGGGGCACGAGAACAGCGGCATAGCCTTCGCGACGGTGCGGCAGGCGGTTGCGCGCCAGCCAGCGATGCCACGTCTTTGCCGCGTCGCCTTGGTAGGCGGTGCCTAGATCGGGATGTCGCGCGCCGCGCGTCCAGTCGGGCTCGACGAAGGCGTGGCTTACCCGATCAAGTTCATGTTGCGTCAGGCGGTGCACGCCGTAGCGCAGTTGCTCCCACTCGGCTTCGACCATGTCCCGGAATGCATCGATGCCGACGGCACGCACCAGGATCTTGATACGCGCCTTGGTCAGGTTGTCACGCCGACCGAGCTCGTTATAGACGCGCATCACGGCATGGGTGTAGGTGAGGAGATCCTGCCAGTCGAGCCGCTCGCGCAGCACCGGGCCCAGGATGGGCGTTCGGCCCAGGCCCCCGCCCACGCGAACGCGGAAGACGGCCTGGGGCGACGCATCGACGACCTCAAAGGCCATATCGTGCACTTGCACCAGGGCGCGGTCTTCGGGGGTGCCGGTGAGCGCCACCTTGAATTTGCGCGGCAGGAAGCAGAGCTCCGGGTGAAACGTGCTCCACTGGCGCAGCAATTCGGCATAGGGGCGCGGATCGAGCGTTTCGTCTGGCGCGATGCCGGCCAGCGCATCGCTGGTGATGTTGCGCAGACAGTTCCCGCTGGACTGGATCCCGTGAATGCCCACTTCGGCGAGATCCGCGAGCGCCCTGGGCGCATCTTCAAGCGAAATCCAGTTCAACTGCATGTTCTGTCGCGTCGTCAGGTGGCCGTAGCCCCGGTCGTAGCGCCGGGCGACATCGGCCAGCTTGCGCAGTTGATCGCTGTTGAGCATGCCATAGGCGATGGCGATCCGCAGCATCGGCGCGTGACGCTGGATATAAAGGCCGTTCTGGAGCCGCAGCGGCTTGAGGTGGTCGTCGCTGAGTTCGCCCGCCTGGTTGCGTTGAATCTGGCCGGCAAGCTGCTCAGCACGCTCTTTGAGGCGCGCCGTATCGAATACGTTAGGTTGGTACATGGATCTTCTGGGCGAACATCTGCATCAAAGGCGAAAGGCTAGGGCCGGGCGGGGCAGCGGTCAAAGAATCATTTATTCTTTGTATATAACCAAAACGCAGTTAAACGTTCGGTTGATATGCCAAAACGCCCGGTTGGCGACTCGGATCAGAAGGGCAGGTCGCCCTGGCTGGCTGGCACCGCTTCGCGGGGTTCACCCAGCGGATGCAGTGCGCCGGCACGCACGCCGAGCAGGCGAATCCTTTGTTCAAGTGGTACGCGCTTGAGGCATTCGCCTGCCGCCTTGCGGATGCCGGCGGCGTCCGTCAGGTCGTGGGCCAGCGTCAAATCGCGCGTCACGACCCGGAAGTCGGCATATTTGACCTTGATGCCGACTGTGCGTGCTGAATAGCCTTTGTGCGCCAGGTCCTGGGCCAGGCGTACGCATAACTGTGTGAAGACATCCGAAAGGCGTGCGCGGTCAAGCCGCACGTGCAGGTCGCGCTCGAATGTGGTTTCCCGGCTGATCGACTTCGGTTCGGATTCGGTCACGACCGGCCGATCGTCGATGCCGCGCGACACGCGGGCAAGCCAATCCCCGGTGCTGCGCCCGAAGTGCTCGACCAGCATCGCCGGGTCGGCCACCGCCAGTTCGCCGATGGTCCCGATTCCAAGCGCGGCGAGCTTTTCATTCGCCTTGGGGCCAATCCCGTTGATTTTTCGGGCGGGCAGCGGCCAGATCCTTGCGGGAATGTCGTCGACGCGCAACACCGTCAACCCGTCTGGCTTTTCGAGATCGGAGCAGATCTTGGCCAGCAGCTTGTTGGGCGCCACGCCGATCGAGCAGGACAGGCCCGTATTGCGCGCTACGGCCTGCTTGATGCTCTGTGCGAGCGCGACGGTATCCTCCGGGATCGCCGTCAGGTCGATATAGATTTCATCGATACCGCGGTCTTCGATGAGCGGTGCGCACGCGGCAACGGCTGACTTGAATAGTCTTGAGTAATGCCGGTAAGCGTCGAAGTTCGCCGGCAGCAGGATGGCATCTGGCGCGAGTTGGGCGGATTTCATCAGGCCCATGCCCGAATACACCCCGAGCGCGCGCGCTTCGTAGGTCGAGGTCGTCACCACGCCGCGTCCGGCATAGTCCCGCAAACGCGCAAACTCGCCAGGCTCAAGCGCGTTGCCCGAGGCGCGTACGGCGTTTCGGCCGCCCACGACCACGGGCATGCCCCGCAATTGCGGATAGCTCAGCAGCTCGACGGACGCAAAGAATGCGTCCATGTCCAGGTGGGCAATGCGCCGGTCATCGTTCATGGCGCAAGTGTATTTGAACCCGGGGCCTCGGCGAGGTGTCAGGCAATCCCCTATAAAATGCCTGTTTTCGGATCCGGTTCCATCATGTCTGACGCCAATCTCAACCCAACTATCGACAACCTTCACGTCGCCGAATTCAATCCGATGCCCACGCCGGATGCCGTGATCGCCCGCTTGCCCTTGCGCGCGCAGGCTGAGGTCACCGTCCGCGCGGGCCGCGAGGCCCTCAACAACATCATCGACGGCAAAGATCAACGCCACTTCGTGGTGGTGGGGCCGTGTTCGATCCATGACCCGGTCGC
>CAITPF010000438.1 GCA_903894155.1 uncultured beta proteobacterium
AATTTCATTGGCGCGCGGGGCATCGCTCACGCGCGCCTCCATCGCATCGAAGTGGCTGCGCACAAAGGCTGCGTCCTTATGGCCAAGCGGCACATCGATCGCCGTACCCATTGTGCCCATCTTTTTGCTGGACGGCACGAGGGCGGCACCCTTTTCCACAGCGCGGCGCAGCGGCGCACCAAGCTTGGGATGCAGGATCGCCGCGGCGTGCTCCAGTTCACCGGCCTCGCCCACGATGGCCGCCTTGCCGTAGCTTTGGGCCTGCGCGGGCGCGATGCCAAGCGCCTGGACGCAGCGCTCGCCGAGCAACCCGCCGAGCTCCTCGCCGATCTGGATCAAAGCGTCGAGGTTTTCTTCATAACGACCTGCACACGGGTTTTCGATCACGGCCATGGCAAGCGCACGCCGCGTCGGGGGCATCACGGCCTGGCCGTTCTCAAGGCGGGTCTCTTCGACCTGCACAATCAGTTTGCGAATCTTCGCGGACATTCTGGATTCCTCTTGATGTGGCGCGGCTCAGTCGGACCGCGCGATCCTGGTGACATTGCCGCATTGTGTGCTGACCCACCAACCCTGGCAAGTCAGAACACTGTCGAGAATCAGGCCCTTCGCCCTGAGGCGACAGGCGGCCTCAAGGCCCCGCGCCAGTGCAAGGCTGATCATTTCGGGATCCAGCGCAGGAACGTCGACGGTGACCGGGAGAACGCCCAGATCCGAATCGTCCTTGAGCGACGCCGCCGGGCGCCGGACGATGGACGGATCCTCGACGTTGACGGCATTGGCGACCACCGTCGCGGCCGCATCGGCAAGCGCCGCCGTCGAGGCGAGCACCGTGACGCTGTCGGCCACGCCAAGCGAATGGCTGCGCCCCCGCCAGCCGCTCGTGGCCACGCCACGAACCCCCATGGCGGCGTCGATCTCCATGACGCCGTCGCTGCGGATACCGGTCTGCAGCATCGCTTCGTCAAGCCGGGCAATATCCGCGAACAAGCCAACGCGCACGGAATGCCCCTCGGTCAGGTGAAGCGCGATATCGCCGCCATTGTTGACCCAGGCGCGCTCGATTCCCGGGCGGTCGTAACTCGCGATCAACGCCTGCGCCACGGATCCCGCCACGGCCGCCATGGGCGTGATAAAGCCCTCGGCGCAGCGATGGCACGCATCCCACATCGTCCGCGCGACATCGCCCCGCAGCGCGCACTGTGCGCCCACCGCCGATCGCAGCTGGGCAAGCTCGGCCACGAGCTCGGCCAGCACGGTCGAAAAGCGCCGCCAGGCATCGTCATGCGCAGAGCGCACTCGCGCCGGGTTGCCCTGGGCGTAAGCGACGATGTCGATGGGGCCATGCTGAAAATGCAGCCGCCCGCCGGTCAGCACGCGCGAAGTCGGCCCCATGGCGCGGCTATCCGAGCTGGGGCGGCCGACCGAGCGGCCAGGGGTTTGCCGCCAGCTGGCTTGACCACTTTCGGCCGGTGGGGGCGCCATCGCGATGCCAGGCCCCGTCACGCAGCACCTCAGCCAGAGGCCGCACATATTCCATGTGCCCGCCGAGGGCACGAAAATCATCGGCACGCATGCTGAACTCAAACGGGGCGACGATCGCGGGCGTAGGCACCGTGCCAAAGCTGTTATCGGGCATGCGCATGACATCCACCATCACGGTGATGCCGCCACCCGGCCAGACATAGGCCGGCGCGCCACCGCACGTGACATTGACCAACGCGTCCTTGATGGCACGCGTGAGCAGGACAGGGTTTTCAGTGACACCGGCGCGCAGGCTGCCGCCAGCCCCGCCCAGGAACAGGACCGTGGTCATCGACGGCTCGCAGTTCTCGCCGATACGCCCGACAATCGCGCTGACGGCCTCGGGCATCGGCGCCGGTTGTGGACAAAGCTGGTCATCCAGCACATACCAGGCCGAATGCTCGCCCGTCGTCGACGTCATAAGCAACCGTAGTCCGGGCCAGGCAACACCGGGCTCCCATCCCTCGATGATGGACAGAGGATCGTCAATGTCGGTGCCGCCCCAGCCGGTTCCCGGGTTGGCGACCTGGAAATACCGGCCGGGCGTGGACTTGCGCCCGCGCATCCGGATGCCCGAGGGCCGCATATCCAGGCAGCGGCCCGCCTGGTGCTCGGTCAGCACGCCGGTAATGTGGTCGTCCACGACGACCACCTCGTCGGCCTGTTCGCGGAACTGCATCGCAAAGATGCCGACGGCGGCAGACCCGCAGCCCACGCGCATGCGCTTCTCCAGCACACCGTTGACAACAGGCGCGCAACCGGCCTGGATCGTGAGCGCGGAACCGCCTTCGATCTCCAGCGCCACCGGTTGCCGGTTACCCAGCGTCTGCATCATTTCCATCGTGACGCGGCCTTCCTTTTTGCTGCCGCCCGTGAGGTGGTGCACGCCGCCCAGCGAAAGCATCTGCGACCCATACTCGGCCGTGGTGACGTGACCGACGACCTCGCCCCGACAGCGCACGCTGGCCTGCTCCGGTCCCAGATACCGATCGGTGTCGATCTTCACCTTCAGGCTGCAATAACTGAAAATGCCTTCGGTCACGACGGTGACCATGTCGACCCCATCCAACTGCGAGCCCACGATGAAGGGCGCCGGCTTGTAGTCGGGGTAGGTCGTCGACGATCCAACGCCCGTCACGAAGACATCCTGGCTATGCAGCAGGTCAGCATCCCATTGCGGGGACTCATCGCCTTGCGGGTTGGCCGGCGCGAAGGGAACGACGGGGGTATCGCCGGAATCCACGGCGCGGCGAAGCATCACCACGGGATCGACGCGCACCAGCACGCCGTCCTGGTTCGCGTAACGATCGCAGGCACCGGTACGACCGGCGCTGATCTGGCAGAGCACCGGGCAGGCATTGCATTCGATTTTTTCGGAAGCCATGCGTTCGTTACGCAGGGGCGAACGCAAGCCCGGGGCCAGTGCGTCGGGCCCCGCCGCAGGCAGTCCATCCGTCTTGGTATGTTCAGTCATCGAATCCCCGTCGGCATGGTTCGCCACGCTGGCGCAGCTGGTATCCTGGCCGCGACCATAATGTAGCACTCACTACAATTTAATGTTGCACTCACTACATTTTTGTAATTTATAATAAGCTGCAAGAGTTGGCAATGGGCAACTGCCCGTCACAAAATCTACCGGCGACTAGGCGTCTATTCCGCACCATGAGCGCATTCAACGAAGAACGAGTCCTCTCAGTCCACCATTGGACCGACACGCAGTTTTCCTTTACGCTGACCCGAGACCCGGCGTTTCGGTTCAGCAACGGTCACTTCACGATGATTGGCTTGCGTGTCAACGGCAAACCCCTGCTGCGCGCCTACAGCATCGTCAGCGCGAACTACGAGGAGCACCTCGAGTTCCTCAGCATCAAGGTCCAGGACGGCCCGCTGACTTCCCGACTGCAGCACATTCAGGTCGGGGACACCGTCATCGTCGGACGCAAGCCGACCGGCACGCTGCTGATCGACTACCTGATTCCGGCCAAGCGCCTGTACATGCTGTCGACCGGCACCGGCCTCGCGCCGTTCATGAGCATCATTCGCGATCCCGAGACCTACGAACGCTTCCAGGAAGTCATCCTGGTGCACGGTGTGCGCGAGGTCAATGAACTGGCCTACCACGACTACCTCACGCAGGAGCTTCCAAAGCATGAGATCCTCGGCGAGATGGTCACCAATCAGCTCAAGTACTACCCGACCGTCACCCGCGAGGCGTTCGAACATACGGGCCGCATCACCGACCTGATCGAAAACGGCAAGATGTTCACCGACCTCGGAGTCCCGCCGCTCAATCCCCTGGAAGACCGCGTGATGATTTGCGGCAGTCCGATGATGCTGCGTGACCTCAAGGTCATGCTGGAGAAACGAGGGTTCGACGAAGGCAGCACCACCGTCCCCGGCGACTTCGTCATCGAGCGCGCGTTCGTCGAGCAATAGCCAGGTCAACGAACGCATCGCCTCGCGCCGACCGCCGCCCATGCCTACGCCCCCCAGCCGAACGACCGCTGCCAGGCCGGCGCGCAAGACCGGCGCGCGGGAGCGCTCCGCCGAAACCACCCGCGACAGCCTGCTGCGCGCCGCCATCCGGGTCTTTGCCAAGCACGGGCTCGACGGTGGCAGCGTCGACAAGATCTCACGGGCGGCCAAGTCGCACGACCGCATGATCTACTACTACTTCGGCAACAAGGAAGGGCTTTTCGTCGCCGTCCTCGAGGAAATCTACCGGCGCTTCAACGATGCGGAGGCCGCAATCGATCTCGACATCACGCAGCCGACCGAAGCGCTGCGCGTGGTCGTCCAGTTCGTGATGCAGTACTACCAGAAGCACCCGGAATTCGTCACGCTGCTCAACAGCGAAAACCTGCACCGCGGCAAGCATATCGTGAAGTCCGACCGTGCACGCGAGTATTCGTCGCCCGCGATTGGCATCATCGAGCGCGTGCTGCGCAGCGGTGTCGAGCAGGGCGTGTTCCGCCGCGAACTCGTGGCGCGCGATGTCTACATGATGGTCGCAGCGCTCGGTTACTTCTACCAATCCAACCGCTACACCCTGTCGGCTTTCCTCGGCGAAGATCTTGAGGCCCCGCAAACCTTCGCGCGCTGGGAAGCGTTCGTGATCGACAGCGTGCTGCGCACCGTATCCATCCAACCCGTGTCAGGCTAGTGACACGCCCCGCAGGAGAACCGCATGGCGGACGTCGCAACCACTGAAAAATCCGGAAAGGTCGTCATTGAAAACATCGGCCTGCTGCTGTCGGGCGATCTCGACAGGCCCATCCTGGATGCCGACACGATCGTCGTAAACGACGGCCTGATCGTCGCCGTCGGAAAGCGTGCCGACTGCGACACCGACCGCGCGGATGTGCGCATCGACGTGCGGCGCACCTGTGTCGCGCCCGGGTTGATCGACAGCCACGTGCATCCGGTCTTCGGCGACTGGACACCGCGTCAGGGGCAATTTGGATGGATCGATTCGACCATGCACGGCGGCGTGACCACCATGATTTCGGCGGGCGAAGTCCACTTGCCCGGCAGGCCCAAGGACATCGTCGGGCTCAAAGCGCTGGCGATCACCGCGCAACGCGCCTTCGATAATTTCCGGCCCGGCGGCGTCAAGGTGCTGGCGGGCGCGCCGGTCATCGAAAAGGGCATGACCGAACAGGACTTCAAGGAGCTCTCCGAAGCCGGCGTGAAGCTGCTGGGCGAAGTCGGGCTCGGCTCGGTCAAGGCCGGTGACGAAGCACGGCAAATGGTGGCGTGGGCACGCAAATACGGCATCCAGAGCACGATCCACACGGGCGGCCCCTCGATCCCCGGCTCTGGCCTGATCGACAAGGATGTGGTGCTCGAGGCCGACGCCGACATCATCGGTCACATCAACGGCGGCCACACCTCGCTTTCGGTGGCGCACGTCTGCGAGCTTTGCGAGAAATCCTCGCGCGGCATCGAGATCGTGCATAACGGCAACGAGAAGGTCGCGATCGCTGCGGCACAGGCGGCCATCGCGCTCAAATGCCCGCATCGCATCATCCTGGGCACCGACGGCCCGGCGGGATCCGGCGTGCAGCCGCTGGGCATCCTGCGCATGATCGCACTGCTGTCGAGCCTGGGCAACATCGCGCCCGAGCTGGTGTTCTGCTTTGCCACCGGCAACACCACCCGCATGCGCCGCCTCAATTGCGGCCTGATCGAGCCCGGTCGTGCCGCCGACTTCGTCTTCATGGACCGCGCACAGCATACGGCCGGACGCGACCTGCTCGAAAGCGTCAGCCTGGGCGACCTCCCGGGAATCGGCATGGTCATGATCGACGGCATCGTGCGCTGCACGCGCAGCAGGAACACACCGCCCGCGACCGAAGTGCCCGTCGTCATCGGTCATCACTGACCGCCGGCGCCTGGCGAGGCAGCGTGGCTTGCCACGCTGACGCCGCGCCAACGACAACCTTGGCGTCCCCCCGCACTGAACGACGGAGCCTGTCGCGCGCCTTGTCATCCGTCAACCAGTATGATGAGAGGTAGAGACGCCAGGGGCGCGTCCGCGGGAGGACTCATATCATGAAGAGAATCGGACGATTGGTCGCAACGGCGATCATCGCGGCGGCAGCCCAGTGGTCTCTCGGGGCGATGGCCGGCACCGTCACCATCATCACATCCTTTCCAAAAGAACTCACGGACGCCTACAAGTCCGCCTTCGAGCAGGAAAACCCGGGCATCAAGCTCGAAATCCTGAACAAGAACACGGTGGCGGGCATCGCATACGTCCGCGAATTGCCCCCCGGGCAGCGGCCCGAAGTATTCTGGGCCAGCGCCCCGGACGCCTTCGAGGTGCTCGCACGCGACAAGCTTCTGGCCAATGTCGCATCGCTTCGCAATCCACAGATTCCGGACAAAATCGGCTCGTTTCCGGTCAACGACCCGTCCGGGTTCTACCTCGGTCAGGCGCTCGCCGGCTACGGCATCATGTACAACACGCGCTACCTGAAGGCGAACAAACTGCAGGCGCCTACGGCGTGGACTGACCTGCTCGGGCCGCAGTGGTTCGGGCACGTCGGGATCACCGCACCCTCGCGCTCCGGCACAATGCACCTGACGGTCGAAACCATTCTGCAGGCCGAAGGATGGGACAAGGGCTGGAACACACTGCTGCGCATGGCGGGCAACAGTTCGTCGGTCACGGAGCGCTCGTTCGGCGTACCGGACGGCGTCGACAACGGCCAGTTCGGCGCAGGGCCAGTCATCGATTTCTTCGGACTGTCGGGCAAGTACTCCGGGTTCCCTGTCGAATTCGTCTACCCCGAAGAAACCGCGATCGTCCCCGCCAACATTGCACTGGTCGAGGGCGCCCGCAATGCCGTTGAGGGCAGAAAATTCATCTCTTACACCATCAGCCAGGCCGGACAGGAAATCCTTCTGCAGCCGAAAATCTCCCGCCTGCCCGTCATTCCCTACAAAGACCTCGGCGGCAAGGTGCCTGCAAACTATCCCGAACCCACCGCAATTGCCGCGCGCAGCAAGGTGCAGTTCGACACGGACCTATCCAGTGCGCGGTATTACCTGGTCCAGTCGCTCTTTGACCAGACGATCACGTTCCGGCTCAAGGAATTGCAGGCGGCCACCAAAGCCATCATCGAGGCCGAGCGCAAGCTCGGCGCAAACCCCTCCGGGCCCAAGGCCGAAGCGCTGCGCCAGGCGCGCGAGCTCGCGTACACGCCCGTGATGGACGAATCCCAGGCGCGCGACCAGCAACTGCTGCGCACGCTGGCAGGCAACCGCAAGGACGCAGAGGCCAACCGCGCCATCACTCAGGTCGAGAGCGACTGGAACACGCGCGCCCGCGAGCGCTACGAGCGAGCGCGTGATCTGGCCCTCCAGGCCGCCAAATAGGCTCAGGATAGGCCGAACATGACGCCCAGGGTCGGTTCCGCCCTTGCCGCGCTGGCGGCGCTCGCGTTCCTGGCGCTGTTTCTCATTGCGCCGGTCGCGACTGTGTTTCACAGCGCCTTTGCCAACGCAGACGGCAGCCTGACGCTCGGCCATTTCGCTGCGTTCTTTGGCCAGCCCCTGATGCAGGAGTCGTTCTACAACAGCCTGTTCGTGGCGATCGGCTCGGCGCTTGCCGCAGCGTTCATCGCCGTGCCGCTCGCGTACCTGACAGTACGTTTCGAATTTCGTGGCGCGATGCTCATCCAGACGCTGGGCGTACTGCCGCTGGTGATGCCACCCTTTGTCGGCGCTGCGGCGCTGCGCCTGATCTACGGACGCACGGGCAGCGTGAACCTGTTGCTCGACGAAGCGTTCGGCTTCACGATTCCGGTGATGGAAGGGCTCAACGGCGTGATCTTCGTCGAGGCCCTGCACTACTTCCCGTTCATCCTGCTGAACCTCACCGTGGCGTTGCGCAACATCGATGGTGCGATGGAGGAAGCGGCGCTCAACCTTGGCGCGCGCGGCTGGCGGCTTTTTCGACGGGTGGTGTTCCCGCTGGCGCTGCCGGGATTCGTCGCCGGCGTTGCGCTGGTCTTCGTCAAGGTATTCGACGACCTGGGAACACCGCTCGTGCTGGGCGTCACCAACATGCTTGCCCCGCAGGCATACCTGCGCATGACGCAGGTGGGGATCGATGATCCCGCCGGCTATGTGATCAGCGTCATGATGGTCGCGTTCTCAATCCTGGCCCTGTGGCTTTCATCGCGCGTGCTCAAGGGCCGCGATTACACGACCCTGCAAAAAGGTGGAACGGCGCTCGCGCGCCGAACGCTGAGCCCCTGGGAAGGCGTGCTGGCGTATGGCTGGATCATTCTGGTGCTGATGCTGGTGCTTTCGCCTCACGTCGGGGTTCTGCTGCTCTCGTTTGCGAGCGTGTGGAGTTACGCGCCTTTGCCCGACGGATTCACCCTCGAGCACTACGCAAGCGTCTTCGAGCACTCACGCGGCATGATGGCCAACACGCTGCTCTATTGCAGTCTGGCGGCGGGGGTGGATGTGGTCCTTGGCACCACGATCGCCTACATCATGCTGCGTACGCGCCTGCCAGGCCGACAATGGCTCGACTGGATCGCCTCCGCGGCCCTTGCCATCCCCGGGTTGGTGCTGGCGATCGGGTATCTGCGCACGTTTCGCGGGGTGTTCGTGCCTGGCACCGACATCGCACTCACCTCGACCTGGGTGCTGATCATGATCGCCTACGCCGTGCGGCGCCTGCCCTACGCGCTGCGCTCCTGTGTGGCCGCGCTGCAGCAGGTCGCGGTCTCGCTCGAAGAGGCGGCGGAGTCCCTCGGGGCGGGCCGCCTGCGCACGATACGCCGCATCGTCATTCCGCTCATGACGGGCGGCATGCTGGCCGGATTCGTGACGAGCTTCATCACGGCGGCAGTCGAACTCTCCGCCACGCTGATGCTCGTCACCAAGGAAAGCCAGGCCCCGATGAGCTACGGCATCTATCTTTACATGCAAAGCACCTCGGGACGCGGTCCGGGCGCCGCGCTCGGCGTGCTTGCCGTGGTGGCCGTCGCCCTGGGCACCTATGCATCGCACTGGCTGGTCGCCAGACAAGGCCGGGATCGGCAAACGCGGAAACCGGAGATCAGCGTATGAATAAAGTCAGCGTCGAATGCCGCGACATCTTCCTTTCCTATGGAAAAACCGCAGTGCTCAAGGGCGTCAACCTGCTCGTGCAACCTGGCGAGTTCTTCGCGCTCCTGGGGCCCTCGGGCTCTGGCAAATCCACGCTCTTGCGCCTGATCGCCGGCTTTAACCGCGCAAGTCGCGGTGAGCTGCTGGTGGATGGCAAACGCATCGACGACGTGCCGCCCTATGCCCGCAACATCGGCATGGTGTTCCAGAATTACGCACTCTGGCCTCACATGAGCGTCTGGGACAACGTCGCGTTCGGGCTTGTCGAGCGACGCGTGGCGCGCCACGCCTTGCGTGAACGGGTACAGAAGGCACTTGATCTGGTGGGCCTGTCGGAATTCGGGGACAGACGGCCCAACCAGTTGTCTGGCGGCCAGCAGCAGCGCGTGGCACTGGCACGCACCGTCGTCATCGAGCCGCAGGTGCTTCTGCTGGACGAGCCGCTTTCGAATCTGGACAAGAATCTTCGCGTGCAAATGCGCCAGGAGTTGCTCGCGCTGCAGCGTCGCCTGGGCATCACGACGATCTTCGTCACGCACGACCAGGAAGAGGCCATGACGACAGCCGATCGCATGGCTGTGCTCGATCGCGGCGTGGTCCAGCAAATTGGAACGCCTGCGGATCTCTACGACCTTCCGGTCAACCCCTTCGTGGCAAATTTTGTCGGCACGATGAACGTCCTCGCAGCCCGCGTGACGCGAACGCCTGGCGCCACCGAACTCGCCGTCGAGGGCGTCGGGATGCTGCGTGCCGCGCCCGACTTACCCGGCGCGACCGGCGCCACTTCAGGCGATCAGATCCTGGCCAGCTTCCGGCCCCAGCACGTGCAGGTCGTGGGATCCGGGGGGCCCAGAGACCCGGATCTTGCGTGGCTCGCCGGCACGGTAAAATCCAGTGAATTTCTGGGTGAAATGGTGCGCTATCGCGTGAGTGTCGGCGACCACACCATCGTTGCGGATCAGGCGCATGAAGCCGGCCGGTCACCCATCGTGCGCGAGTCGCCGGTCAGCCTCGGAATTCATCCCAGGCACGTGCGGCTATTGGAACCAAATGACTGAAGTATGGCTAATCAGGCACGGCGAAACGCCGTGGAACGTGGAACGCAGGGTGCAGGGGTGGGAAGACATCCCGCTCAACGGCACGGGTGTCGGCCAGGCGCAGGCGCTGGGCCGCCATCTCGCACACCTGCGCACCGCTGGCACGGAATTCGACGCGATCTACAGCAGCGACCTGAAGCGGGCCCACCAGACAGCCACCATCGCCTCTGAATCACTCGGCCTCGAACCCCGGCTTGAGCCGGGCATGCGCGAACGCAATTATGGCGTGCTGCAAGGGCTGATCTCCACGTCTATGCACGAGCACCAGCCCGAGGCGACCGCGATCTGGCGCAGCCGCGAGCCAGAGGCCGCGTTGCCGGGGGGGGAGTCGCTCGGCACCTTTCACCGGCGCGTGGTGGGCACGGTCGACGCGCTCGCGAGCCGGCATCCGGGCGAACGCATCGTGGTGGTAAGCCATGGTGGCGCGATGGACATCATGTGGCGGCACGCGAGCCAGGTGGACCTGCGCGCGTCGCGCGCGGCACCGCTGCTCAATGCAAGCATCAACCGGCTCGAAGTCGGCCCGCAAGGCTGGAAGATCATCGCGTGGGGCGAAGTGGCGCACCTCGACAAGGTCACGGACACCGTCGGCAACGACGTGACGCCCTAGCTGCAGGCTCCGGGCGCCGCCCGAGCCGCGGCCACTATCCGCGCCGTGGTTTGCGGGGGGCATCGACCGCGATACGGTCGTAGACCCAGTTCGGCAGGACGCGCATCACAGCAGCAACGATGGCCATCTGCCAGGGAATCACGGCGTAGGACGCACGCCGCGCAATCGCGCGCTCGGCGCGAATCGCAAACGTTTCGGCATCAATAAGGAACGGCATGCGATAGGGGTTCCTGGCTGTCATCCCTGTGCGCACATACCCCGGGGCGATTGTCACCACGGAAACACCCTGCGGCTTGAGCTCAAGCCGCAGGCTCTCGCAATAGGTCGTCACTGCGGATTTCGATGCGCTGTAAGCACCTGCGCCTGGCAGTCCGCGCACCCCGGCGACGCTTGAGATGCCGACCAGCGTGCCCGCTCGACGCCGTGCCATGCCTGCGATGAAGGGCTCGAAGGTGGCCATCGTCGCAAATACATTCGTCGAAAATATCTCGGCAAACACGTCAAAATCGTCTGGCTCCCCGGTCAGCGTGCCGGCACTGACACCGGCGCTGGCGATCACGATATCCACCGTGCCGGCAGCTTGCTCGAAATGTCTGGCCGCGGTGTGCAACGCCCTGCGGTCGCGGACATCGAGGGCATAGACATGGTGCTCGCCCGGCAGCCGGGCCGCAAGCGCGTGCAGGGCATCGGCCCGTCGGCCCAGCAGGCCAAGCGTATGGCCGGCGGCGGCATAACGGACGGCCAGGGCCTCGCCCAGGCCGCTGCTCGCGCCGGTGATAAACACCGACATTTAATTCGCCTTCGCGCCCGACTTACGGACGATCTCTTCCCACTTGATCATCTCTGAGGCGTTGTAGGCGGCAAATTCGGCCGGCGTCGAGCCGACGGGCTCGGCGCCCATCTGCGAATACTGCTCGATGACCAACGGCAGCTTGAGTGCCTGTGCTGCCGCGTCGCGAAGCCTGGCCACGATCGGAGCGGGTGTTCCCTTGGGCGCCCAGTACCCGTACCAGGTGGCAATATCGAAGCCAGGAAATCCAGACTCGGCGATGGTCGGCAAATCGGGCAGCGCGGCCGCGCGGCGGCTCGTTGTCACCGCGATCGCACGCAACTTGCCGGCCTTGATGAACGGCATGGCCGATGGCATCGAATCGAAAATCAGCTGGATTTGGCCGCCCACCAGGTCGGCGAGCGCCGGTGCACTGCCCTTGTAGGGCACGTGCTGCATCTCGATGCCGGCGACGATCTTGAAGGACTCGCCGGCCAGGTGCGGCGCCGAGGCGTTGCCAGAGGAGCCGAAGTTCAGCTTGCCCGGGTTCTTCCTGCCGTACTCCACCAGATCCTTGACGGACTTGATCGGCGACGACTCCGGCACGACCAGCACGAGCGGCACCGCAGCAAGTTGCGTAATCGGAACAAAATCCTTGAGCGCATCAAAGCGCATGTCCGGGTAAATGAACTGGTTGATGACATGCAGCGACGCATTGGCAAGAAAGGTGTAGCCATCCGGCTCGGCGCGCGCAACCATTTCGGCCCCGATCATGCCGCTTGCACCAGGTCGGTTATCGACCACGATGGACTGGCCGAGCGTCTTGCCCATTTCGGCCGCGACGACGCGCGCCGTGAGGTCCGTGGGGCCACCCGGCGGATAGGGCACGACCATGCGGATCGGCTTGGAGGGATAGGAATCGACGGGCTGGGCGGCGCACGGCAGCAGCAGCGCCGAGACGCAACCGAGCAGCGCAAACGCGAGGCCGCGCTTAACCTGAAGTGCAGTGGTCATGAATTTTCAGACTCCATCCGTCTCGGGCGCCTGGTACACCACGTCACCGGAGATCAGTTTCTGGATACGATCGGCGCCGAGCCCTGCCTCGAAGAGGATCTGGCGCGAGTGCTGGCCGATCGTTGGCGCGGGCTTGACCGCCCGCCTGTGAATGCGGGCAGGCAGGCCCATATAAGGCATGATGCCCTGGCCGGGCTGCACCAATTGCTGGAACATTTCCAGGTGCTTGGCCTGGGGATGATTGATGACACCGACATAATCCCGCACCGGGGCGTGCAGCACGTCATGCTGGGAAAACCGCTGCATCCAGTAATCGGTCGAATGCCTGTGCAGCTGGGCGCCAATTTCGGCATGCAATTCGTCTTTGTGACGCATCCGTGCCGCGTTGTCGGCAAAGCGCGGCTCTTCAGTCCATGCTCCCCGATCGAGCGCACGGCACAGTCGCGCGAATTGATCATTGTTCAGGACAACGATCGTGAGCCTGCCATCGGACGTATGGAACACGCCGTTGGGAGCACTGACCGCACCGAAGGGACGCGCACCTGCCATCGCCTGCTCCAGGAAGTTCATGCCCTGAAATGCGGCGCACGCTTCAAAGAGACTGACCTGGATATGCGAACCTTCCTTGTGCGCAAGCCGGTGGTAGAGCGCGGTCGCGAGCGATTGCGCGGCATAAAGACCGGTGCCGATATCCGCCATCAGCACGCCGACGCGCCGCGGGTGGCCGTGCTCGTCCTGGTTGCCGAACATCAGGCCACTGTCTGCCTGCATCACGGAATCGGTCGCGGGCGCGTCCGCACTCGGGCCGCTTGGCCCGTAGCCGCTGATCGACACATACACGACGTTAGGATTGCGCGTGGTGACGTCGCCATAGCTCACGCCCATGCGCTGTACAACGCCGGGACGGAAATTCTGGATCACGACATCCGCGCGCGAGGCAAGTTCGAGCAGCACGCGCCGGCCGGCATCGGTTCGCGTGTCGAGCGCGAGGCCCCGCTTTCCGGCGTTGAACTGCAGCGACAACGCGCTATTGTCTCCGCGCACGACACCGACGGCGCGCCCCCAGTCGCCCGACGGGGGCTCGACCTTGATGACGTCAGCGCCTTGCTGCCACATGATCTGCGCGCAATAGGGGCCGGCGATCCCCTGGCTGATGTCCAGGACTTGCAGGCCCTCGTAAGGCATCGGCGACTCGTCGTCAGTCATGGTCGCCCGCCGATCGATCGTTACGCTGGGGATCAGTCATGCAACGACCGATGAAGATCCTGCAGCGGGTAGACCTTGAGTCCGTGCGCGCCGCGCAGGTACTGCATGCCCTCCACCGCTGCGCTCGCCCCCGCGATGGTCGTATAGAACGTGACCCGCGCAGCGAGCGCCTGCGTGCGTATGGCACGCGAATCCGCGATGGCGTTGCGCCGCTCTTCGACCGTGTTGATCACCAGGGAGATCTCGCCGTTCTTGAGCATGTCGACGACATGCGGGCGCCCTTCGGTGACCTTGTTGACCACGGAGACCGGGATGCCGGCCTCGCTGATCGCGGCCGCAGTCCCGCGGGTGGCCACGATGCGAAAGCCCAGCCCGTGCAGTCCGCGCGCGACCTCCACGGCTCGCGGCTTGTCGCGCCCCTTGACGCTCAGGAACACGGTGCCGGATTCCGGCAGGTTGACGCTGGCCGCCATCTGCGACTTCACGAACGCCTCGCCAAAACTTTCGCCGATACCCATCACCTCGCCGGTGGACTTCATCTCCGGGCCCAGGATCGTATCGACGCCCGGGAACTTCACGAACGGGAACACGGCCTCCTTGACTGAGAAATACTTCGGCACGATTTCGCGCTGGACGCCTTGCGCGGCGAGGCTGCGTCCGGCCATGACACGCGCGGCGATCTTGGCCAACGGCAGCCCGGTCGCCTTCGAAACGAACGGCACCGTGCGCGACGCGCGCGGGTTGACCTCGAGCACATAGACGTCGCCGTCCTGGATCGCGAACTGCACGTTCATGAGGCCAAGCACATTAAGCGCGCGCGCCATCAGGGCCGTCTGACGCTTGATCTCGGCGATGGTTTCGGGCGATAGCGAAAACGGCGGCAGGCAGCAGGCCGAATCGCCCGAGTGCACGCCTGCCTGTTCGATGTGCTCCATGACGCCGCCGATGAACACCTGCTGGCCGTCCGAGAGGCAATCCACGTCGATTTCGATCGCGTGGTTCAGGAAGTGGTCGAGCAGCACGGGCGAATCGTTGCTGACCTTGACAGCCTCGCGCATATAACGCTCAAGGTCGATCTGCTCGTGCACGATCTCCATCGCGCGACCGCCCAGCACGTAACTGGGGCGCACGACGAGCGGATAGCCGATTTCCTGGGCGTGGGAAAGCGCTTCGCTTTCCGTGCGCGCCGTGCGGTTGGGCGGCTGGCGCAGGTTGAGCTTGGTCAATAGCTTCTGGAAGCGCTCGCGATCTTCTGCCACGTCGATCGATTCAGGGCTCGTGCCGATGATCGGAACGCCGTTGGCTTCCAGCGCGCGGGCAAGCTTGAGCGGAGTCTGGCCGCCATACTGCACGATGACGCCGACGGGTTTCTCAATGTGGACGATCTCGAGCACATCCTCGAGAGTGACCGGCTCGAAGTAGAGGCGATCGGAGGTGTCGTAATCGGTCGAGACTGTTTCCGGATTGCAGTTGATCATGATGGTCTCGAAGCCATCCTCGCGCAGTGCAAGCGATGCATGCACGCAGCAGTAGTCAAACTCGATGCCCTGCCCGATGCGGTTCGGGCCGCCGCCAAGCACGATGATCTTCTTTCGGTCGGTGGGCTTGGCCTCGCACTCTTGTTCGTAGGTCGAATACAGATAGGCGGTATTGGTCGAGAACTCGGCCGCGCAGGTATCGACCCGCTTATAGACGGGTCGCACGTTGAACTGGTGGCGCAACTTGCGGACCTCGGATTCGCCGATATCGAGCAGGAAAGCCAGGCGACGATCGGAGAACCCGCGGCGCTTCAGATGCCAGAGCGTCTCGTAATCGAGGTCGCCGAGGGTCTTCTGTTCGAGCGCGAGTTCGATATCGACGATTTCCTTGATCTGGGAGAGGAACCATGGATCGATGTGCGTGAGCTTGTGGACTTCGTCAAGCGTGAAGCCCTGCGCGAAGGCGTCGCCCACATACCAGATGCGCTCGGGGCCAGGCTCTCCGAGTTCGACCTGGATCTTCTCGCGATCCGTCGTCTTCTGGTTGAGGCCATCGACACCAACCTCAAGCCCGCGCAGGGCTTTCTGGAATGACTCCTGGAACGTGCGGCCAATGGCCATCACCTCGCCCACGGACTTCATCTGGGTCGTCAGGCGCGCGTCGGCTGTCGGAAACTTCTCGAACGCAAAGCGGGGCACCTTGGTGACGACATAGTCAATCGTCGGCTCAAAAGATGCCGGGGTCGCGCCGCCCGTGATTTCGTTCTTCAACTCGTCCAGCGTGTAGCCGACCGCAAGGCGCGCGGCGACCTTCGCGATCGGGAACCCCGTGGCCTTCGAGGCCAGCGCGGACGAGCGCGACACCCGGGGATTCATCTCGATCACGATCATCCGGCCATTGGCCGGGTTGATCGCGAACTGGACGTTCGAGCCTCCCGTATCGACGCCGATTTCGCGCAGCACGGCGATCGAGGCGTTTCGCATCAGCTGGTACTCTTTATCCGTCAGCGTCTGCGCCGGCGCCACGGTGATCGAGTCGCCGGTATGCACGCCCATCGGATCGAGGTTTTCGATCGAACACACGATGATGCAGTTATCGGCGCTGTCGCGCACGACTTCCATCTCGAACTCTTTCCAGCCAAGCAGCGATTCCTCGATCAGCAGTTCGTTCGTCGGCGAGGCCTCGAGGCCGCGGCGGCAGATGGCCTCGAACTCCTCGGCGTTGTAGGCGATGCCGCCGCCGCTGCCGCCTAGCGTGAAGCTCGGGCGGATGACGGCGGGGAAACCGGAGTTTCCGGTCTCGATGGCGATGCGGCGCTGAACCTCCCAGGCTTCGTCCAGGCTATGGGCAACGCCAGACTTGGCGGATTCCAGGCCAATCGACGTCATGGCGTTCTTGAACTTCTGGCGATCTTCGGCCTTTTCAATGGCCTTGGCATTCGCGCCAATCAGTTCGACGTTGTACTTCGCGAGCACGCCATTCTGTTCGAGATCAAGCGCGCAATTGAGCGCGGTCTGCCCGCCCATCGTGGGGAGCACCGCGTCCGGGCGCTCCTTTTCAATAATGCGCTCGACGACCTGCCAGGTGATGGGCTCGATGTAGGTGACGTCGGCGGTGGCCGGATCCGTCATGATGGTCGCCGGGTTGCTGTTGACGAGAATCGTGCGGAATCCCTCGTCCTTCAGGGCCTTGCAGGCCTGTGCGCCCGAATAGTCGAATTCGCAGGCCTGACCAATAATGATCGGACCCGCGCCAATGATGAGAATGCTCTTGATGTCTGTACGCTTGGGCATGGTGACTCTTTACTGTTGGCCGGCCATCAGGCTCATGAATTTGTCGAACAGCACGACGATGTCGTGCGGACCGGGGCTGGCTTCTGGATGGCCCTGAAAACAGAATGCGGGACGGTCGGTCAGCTCAAAACCCTGCAAGGTGCCGTCGAACAGCGACACGTGCGTGACGCGCGCGTTGGCCGGCAAGGTGCCGGCATCGACGGCGAAACCATGGTTCTGCGCGGTAATGAATACGCGACCCGTGGCGAGATCCTGGACGGGATGGTTCGACCCGTGGTGGCCTGTTTTCATCTTGACCGTGCGCGCGCCAAGCGCAAGGCCCATGATCTGCTGCCCAAGGCAGATGCCGAACAGGGGCAACTTGCGCGCAAGGAACTCCCGGGTTGCCTCGATCGCGTAATCGCAGGGATCAGGGTCGCCAGGGCCGTTGGAGAGGAATACGCCGTCGGGCTTGAGCGCCAGCACGGCCTCGGCGGTTGTTTGCGCAGGCACCAGCGTGATGCGGCAGCCTCGCTCGGCGAGCAGCCTCAGGATGTTGTGCTTGACGCCAAAGTCGTATGCAACGACGTGAGGCGCCGCGCCCGCGCCCTGACGGTAGCCCACACCGAGTTCCCAGGTGGATTCGGTCCATTCGGACGAGACTTCGGTGGATACGACGCGTGCCAGATCCTGGCCCGACATCCCCGGGAACGCGGCTGCGAGTTCCAGGGCGCGCCCGGCGTCTTCGCCGACCAGGATGCAACCGCCCTGTGCGCCCTTTTCGCGCAGGATGCGCGTGAGCATGCGCGTATCGATATTGGCGATTGCCACGATGCCCTGCGCACGGAGGTAGTCTGGCAGCGACTCGGTGGCACGGAAATTCGACACGCGCGCCGGGCAGTCGCGCACGACCAGGCCGGCGGCGTGGACGCGGGCGGATTCCACGTCCTCCCGGTTGATGCCCGTATTGCCGATGTGGGGGTATGTCAGTGTTACGATCTGACCGCTATAGCTCGGATCGGTGAGGATCTCCTGATAGCCGGTCATCGAAGTGTTGAAAACCACCTCCGCCACGCTATGGCCCTCGGCACCGATCGAAATGCCCCGAAAAAGGGTTCCGTCCGCCAAGGCTAAAATTGCGGGCGCAGGCCCGCGGTTTCCCGATTGGTTCCCCCCGACTGACCCTTCTGGAAATATGTTTGGCAGCACAATGAACCCCGGTAACAAAATCAGTAAGCAAACCTTGGAAGTATAACCTGATGGCTACCCTACTTGAATCCCTTAGGTCACATACGACCGTTGTCGCCGATACGGGCGACTTTGAGAGCATGCGGCTGTACCAGCCCACCGATGCGACCACCAATCCGTCGCTGATCCTCAAGGCAGTCCAGCAAGAGACCTACCGGCACCTGCTCGAGCGCTGCGTCAAGGCGCAGCCCGATGCACCCACTGCGGATCTCGTCGATCGGTTGCTCGTATCGTTCGGCCGTGAAATCCTGAACATTGTCCCGGGCCGCGTCTCGACCGAGATTGACGCCCGGCTCTCGTTCAATACCTCCGCCACGATCGAGCGCGCCCGCCGCGTCATCGGGCTGTACGCGGCAGAAGGCTTCGGTCGCGAGCGCGTGCTGATCAAGATCGCGTCCACCTGGGAAGGTATCCAGGCCGCACGCGTCCTTCAGGCCGAGGGCATTCACTGCAACCTGACCCTGCTTTTTTCGCTTGTCCAGGCGGCAGCGTGTGCGAAAGCCGGCGCGCAGCTCATTTCCCCCTTCGTGGGGCGCATCTACGATTGGCATAAGAAGCAACAGGGTGCGAACTGGAACGAAGAGGCGAATGCCGGCGCAAACGACCCCGGCGTGCTGTCTGTCTCAAGGATCTACGCATATTACAAGGCATTCGGCATCCCGACCGAGATCATGGGCGCGAGTTTTCGCAATACGGGTCAGATCCTGGCGCTCGCCGGTTGCGACCTGCTGACGATCAGCCCTGATCTGCTCGCGCAACTGTCCGGCGTCGACGGCGACGTGCCCGCGCGGCTCACCACGGCGATCACCGGTGGCGGCTTGCCCGAGGTGATTCCCACGGACGAGGAAAGCTTCCGGTTCCTTTTGAACGAGGACGCCATGGCGAGCGACAAACTCGCTGAAGGCATCCGCGCCTTCGTGGCCGACTCGCGCAAACTCGATGCGCTGATCGAGATCCAGCGGCCAAAGCGCTAGTATCTGCAGCCAGGCTTGCTACCGGCTCTCAGCCGGGGCGGCCCTTTTTGTCGATCAGCGCTTCGATTGCATCGACAGAATCCAGCAGTTCCATGTCAAAGCCGCCCCCGCTGAAGTCGACCCCGAAGGCTTCCTCCAGATGCATGACAGCTTGCATGAGGCTGAACGAATCCAGCCGTCCGCCGCTGAATATGGGCTCGCTGTCCGCCAGCGGCCGTTGATCGCGGTTTTGCTTCAGCAGGCCCACCAGAAAGTCGCGTACCGCGGTCTTGTCGGTCGGGTTCATTTAACTTGCTCCAAAAAGACTCGCCATGAAGGCAAGGCGCTCAAACAGGGTATGCACACGGGATTCGTCACCGAAAATATTCAGGCAGACGACAAAAGACCATACGCAAACAAACGACCAGATCCGCGCAAGCAGCGTGGAACCGGGAACGAAACCGGACGCCCGCCGCATTTGCGAAATCGCGATCCCCGCACCCAGAACGGTACTGTAGAACAGGTAGCTGTTGAAGGACACGATGGCATCGCGCACGCCCATGGTCTGTACCAGCCCGATATCCCGCACAAAATGAAATACGGCATTGCCGACCCCGGCTGCCATCAGCGTCGAAAAGAGTATCCGTAGTCGTGGCGATTTTTTGAATGCGCTCAAAAATGCAGGGATATAGAAGAAATCGACGAGTAATTCCTTGAAATAGAAATAAAACCGGTTCCAGAACTCAGCCAGGGTGCGCGACTCCAGCGGCCGGCACATGTTTCTTGGCAAACGGAACCCCGCAAGTCGGGCGAGCCCAATAATTTTGTGGCCCCAGACGGCCACCGCAAGCGAGGTGTGCACCGTGCTGAAAATCACCGCGCTCCATCCAACCAGCACCGGGTAGGGCCTGCCCTCGAGAAATGCGGCCAGCGCCTCGTGGGTGGTGGGAATACCGAACTTCAGGATCACGACCCAGTACAACGCCGCGTTGGTTGCAAGAAGGACGACAGCCCAGAGCAGCAGCTTCACGCCCTTGATCTGCGTCACGGCCAGGTCATGCGACGTACGCGACAGGTGTCGGCGCAGGAAGGCCGCGCCCTTGCCGATCGGCGTGGTCGACGTCACCCAAAAGGGATGAACGACGCCCATCTGAACAAGATCCGGGCTGCGGTCGCGGGAGCGCTGATCGACAATCGCGTACGCCAGGAACCAGTATCCACCAACGCTCACCAGTAAAAACGCCCAGATGGAATCGGTGATCCCGCCCCCGGGCAAGATACTGGCGACGCAAGCCAATCCGAGCTGAATCGCCAGAAGCGTGACCACGGGCCTGCGCGGCACCAGATGCCCCGGGCAACGGCGCGCATAGATGATGGTGCACCAGGACAACACGAAAAACACGCCCAGCGATGCGTACAGCATCGGCGACGCGGGCAGTGACAGCGCGGCAATCCCCCAGGTAAATGCAAACAGGACAGGCCCGCGAAACCGGGGCAGGTACGCATGCAACGCCAAGCCAATCAGCGTGCAGGCCACCCACCAGGGGGGATCAAGACGCTTGACGACTTGCGGCAGACACAGCAACGCCAGCACAAAGGCGAATATCGCGATCTTTCCGGCTGGCGATTGCGCAAAGCGGACGACCCCCTCTCGCTCGTCGATGGCCAGCCACGAACGAAGGTTGCGCCCAAGTGTCTGACAGTCCATCATGCGGCCCCATCCTGCAGCATGGCGACAAGCGCTGCGCGATCAACCTTTCCGCTGGAGTTGAACGGCATCTGCGCAAGCATGACGATGCGCTTGGGCACCATGTACACGGGCAGGCGTGCCTCCAGATCCTGCATGACGACATCCGTATCGATTGACTCGGCGACCACGAACGAGACCAGCCCGGTCGCCATGCCATCGACCAGCGGCCAGGGCACGGTTCCAACGACGTCGGCATGCGTCGCAAGGCGCACGTTGGCATCGACATCCTCAAGCTCGATCCGGTGCCCGAGCACCTTGACCTGACCGTCGATTCGTCCGAAGCAGTGGTAGAGGCCTGCCGCATCGCACATGACGCGATCGCCGCTCAGGAACCATCGCTTGCCCTGCATGGTCGGGAACCGCTCGGCCGTCAGCGCGGGCAGATGCAGGTATCCCTGCGTGACCTGCACACCAGAGATCGCAAGTTCGCCGTAATTGCCCGGCGCAACCTGTTCACCCCGCTCATCGACCACGCGCACATCGACGCCGCTCAGGGGAAAGCCGATCGGCACGACGTCCCTGCCCGGCGTTGTGTCGACCGGATCCGGAACCCTGAGAGCAAATACGATCACCGTCGTTTCGGTCGGGCCATACACATTGACGATTTCACTGTTTGGCGCAACGGTGCGCCAGACATCGACAACATTTTTTGTCACCGGCTCGCCGCCCAGCAGGGTCAATCGCACTCCGGGCAATTCGCCCGCGCCAAGCGCGCGCATCTGGCGCAACATGCCAACCAGCGATGGCACGGAATTCCACACGGTGATGCCTGACGACTTGACATACTTGACGGCATTCATGACCCGCCGGGCGCTCAACAGGCAAAGCGCGGCGCCCGCGAACCAGGTCGGAAACATCGTGTGCACGGTAAAGTCGAATGTGAGCTCGAATGTGTCGAGCACGCGGTCGTCGGCCGTCAGATCCATGTACGCGGCCATCGTTGACGTGTAGTGCCGCGCCGCTGCGGCCGGCACCATGACGCCCTTCGGCACCCCGGTGGTTCCGGAGGTAAAAATCATGTAGGCCGTATCGTCGGCCTGTACGGGCCGGGGCGCGGTGCCATGGGCTTGCGGCAGGCCTGAAATCGAGAGCGCGCGCACATGGCTCAAACCGCTTACGTCCACCACGGTGGCATCGGGAACCAGGAGCAGTGGCGGACATGCAGCAAGCAGCTCGCGGCTCAGCAGCCCAACGCCTTCCTCATCAACAATCAGGGCGGCGAGATCGCACTGGGCAAGAATGGAAAGCACCCTGTCTTGCGGGAACTTCACGCCGATCGGCACGTAGGTTGCGCCGGACCAGCAGGCGCCGATCACGGCCAGCCTGGCATCAATGCTTCGTGATCCGAGTATGCCGACCCGCGCCGGCAACCCATCGGGGCGCACCCAGGTCGGACTGCATCTGAGTGCGTCAGCCAACTGCGCGCCGCGGATCGCAGCGTCGCGATATGTGACAACACCGTCCGCAGATTCGATGGCGACCCG
>CAITPF010000439.1 GCA_903894155.1 uncultured beta proteobacterium
GACGGCGAGGTCATCAGTGTCTTTGTCGCTCCAGAAAAAGTCGAGGAAGACTTCGCGGTTCTCGAAGAGTCCACCGCGCGTCAGGTTAAAGGATCCCAGTACAAGGCGCACGCTACCGCGTGTTACGAACAAATACGCCTTCGCATGATGGCAGCGGTAGGCACCGGGGTTCACTGGCAGGAGATCAAGAAAATGCGGCAGCTGGTTGAACTCACGTGTCTTTCGCGCATCGTAGACAACAACTGGGTGCATATCGGCGATGAACCTAAGCTGGTTGCGGTTCAACTCAACGTTGTCTGCCAGACGGCGCCCTGAAAGAAGGTTGACCAGCTGCTGGTCATCAAATTCGTAGGTGAGCACCAGCAGGTGCTCAAGCGGATCTCGGCGCATGTCGTTTGCGACATCAGCGAAGATCTGCTGCAGTATTCCAAAATCGGCGTCCATTGCAGGGGTGCTCATGCCTTCCCCATGAAATAGTGGGCATAGTGCAAGGCACGATCAAAATGCCAGTCGCGACGGTAACTATATGCCAGCCATGCTAAGCATTTGTCGGGCGTGGCCAGGTTGCAAAGATCCTCGTGTAGGCTGGTGAAGCGCTGACGGTCGAATCGATCGCGCACACGCAACTCGCCATTCTCCATGTAAGGCAACGCATTCTTGGCCTTCTGATGTTGCACGTGATGCCGCACAAGGACGCTCGCTGTTGTGGCGTAGCTCGAGGTGTATGACAGTGTGGCAAATAGACCTTTCGTGTCGTGACGGCTATCACGTGACATGTATTCTTTTGCCATCGAGCAAAGCTCTGCAGCTAGCTGGTTTTCGAGGTCACCCGCAGCAGGCAGAGCCGGTCCGGCATCGTGGCAAAGCAGGTATTCACGTTCAAACAAGAACAGACACACTGCGCTCATTTTTTCGAAGCGGTTCGCTTGTTCGAATGCGTCGGCCAGTCGTGGATAGCGTTTCTCCAAGGTCGGGAAAAAATTTCGATAGGCATCAGCATTGGCGCGTAACGCCAGCAATTCCGCTTCATCGGGTGGTTGACTCCATAACTCGCTGGTGTCAGGTGCTCGTCTGCACCATGCCGCTACAGCATCTCCCCAAACCTTTCTTTCGGCGGCCGATGGAGGGCTGTTGATACCGACGCCGTACGCATCGCCTAGGTCTTTGAGTGCGGCACTATCAATCTCCTTGCCATCGAGCCAACGTCCAAGTGCTGTGCGCAGGGAGTGACTTCCACGCGTCGCGAAAGCATCTGCCAGATAACTGCCCAACTGCGTCGGTCTCACCCCGCCACGCTCTAGAAATCCCCAAGCCACTGATGGACTACTGTAGTGACCAAGAGTGCCGTAAGCCAAGCTACGGAATACCGAATTACCATGTCCGATATCTGAAAGCGCAAGACTATTACGACCTTCAAGGATAGCTTGATACTTCGTCACGTTTAGGACGCTCTGGCCTCCAATAACGTTTGCAAGCCCCCAGAGGCATTCCGCCTCACGGAAGTGGCGTGCGAAGCCTTCCTTGCTCGGTCCAATCTTTCGTTCGGCCAATAGCTGGTATACCAATACAAGTAACCCATGGTAGGCCGGCCAGTTGGACAGAACCGTGAATTGCGCATAAAAGCGACTGCGCAGGGCAGCGAATGGCTGGGTAAACCCCAGAGGATCGACCGACTGTTCCGGTTTTGCAGTAATCGTGTATTCGGAAAATTTCACTTTCAATTGATCACTAAATAATTCAATTTCAAGTTACGCACCCATGGATGTGTAGATGGCCTTCTTGCGAACTCCTGTTGGGGCTCCTTCAACGCCACGTAACCACCACTCCAGCGAGCGTATGCCGTACGACGCCAACAAGCGCGACATTACGTCCATCTTATTCCGTTTGTCGCCGGAGTTCCGGTAATGCACGGGCAAATCCACCTGGCTAACGACAAAGCTATCCACACATGGCCTAGGGAAGGAATCCGATCCCGGGCTTTGAACCTTCCTTGATAGCACATTCCGCTTCAAGGGCAGCAACAAGCTCAGC
>CAITPF010000440.1 GCA_903894155.1 uncultured beta proteobacterium
ATGCAAAATATCGACACCGGCCATCTTTGCGAACAGTTCACCGGAAAGATGCGGCGCCGTCCCATTGCCCGACGAGGCATAGGTGATTGCCTATGGCTTTGATTTCGCAACAGCGATCAAATCTTTCAGCGTGTTGATGCCCTGATCCGAACTGGCCACAAGGATGATGGGGACGCTGCCGATCATGGCGATGGGTGCAAAGCTCTTTTGCACGTTAACGAAGTCTGATTTCCCCGAGCTCTCGTTGATGATGTTGGCGATGGTGAGAATAAACAGGGTGTATCCATCGGCGGCAGATGTCGCAACAGCACGTGCGGCAATATCGCTGCTTGCGCCCGGCTTGTTTTCGACCACAAACGACTGGCCAAGTTGTTGCCCTATCTGATTGGCGACAACGCGCGCGGCAACATCCGTGGCGCTACCGGCGGGGAAACCGACAACGAATCTGACCGGCTTGTTTGGATAGGCCTCCTGGGCATGAAGCCCGAAGTGGGTGAGCGAACCAATCAGAAATAGCCCGATGGCTTTAAGTAAATAATTTGAATTTTTCAAAATGTTTAGCAGCTCACCTGAACGAGTGAACGTCTAGTCCTCATGGGGTTCAAATGGAAGCCGAAGGCCGCAAGCGCGAATATTAGTGATAAGCCGGGGTAAAGTCGATCGGTCAGGAGGGCGGCAGCACCGGGCGACGTCGGCGAGTTGGTGCGAGCAACGGGGACTGACCGAGGCGCGGCGCCACATAGCGCGGGGCGGGCGAAGGGCGCGGCAGACCGCTCGCTTCTGCCTGAGTTACCCAGTCGGCAAGTGCGAAGGTGCGACGCTCGACCAGACGATTCATGCCTTCGTTCCACTCCCAGAGCATGCGAGAGCCCACCGGTGCGAACCCGGGCGTATGCCGGATGTGGTGCAGCAGCTCGGGGACGACGCTGGCCACGCCCGTGCACACGCGGTCCACCAGCTTGCGCTGGCGCGGTGGGTCGATGCCCAGGTTTACCTGCAGATAGCGCCAAAGCGCTTTGCTCGCGTTCCAGCGCTTGCTACCGTCGATGTACAGGCTCGGCGGGTTGTTGGCATATTGGTCATAGGCGAGGATGGTCAACATGTCGTAGATCGGCGCAACCTCGACGTTGTCAAAGTCGTCATAGATGAACGCCAGGTTCTTGGTGTGGCAATCCGCATTGCCGAGCGCATAAGTGAGCAGCAGGGTGATGGCCAGCTGCTCGTTGGCAGCCAGCAGTTGCTCTTTGGGCACGTAGTCGCGGGCCAGCCGTGCAACGCGCTCCCAGGTGGACTCGTACTTGTCGTCGGGCGTGAGCCCGAGCAGGCTGCAAAAGTCCTCGAATCCCTTTCGCTTGCCACTGATCGGGTCGATGTCGAACCGTTCGACCACCAGCACCTGTCCGTCGTCGGAGACGATCGTTCGAGCGGCCCTGGCCTGCGTCGCCGCAGCGGCTTTCATGCAAAGGTGCTCGTTGAGCGCCACGAAAGGTTGGTTTGTGGAACTTCCCTTAACGATGTGTCGCTCGGTCGTCACGGTGCCCCTGCGAAACAACGCTGCGGTCTCATCGCTCAGGAATTTGGGGACAACGCCTGAGACGCCCGACGCGGCATGGCGCGCCATGAGCTCCAGGAAGACCTGTTCGGAGGCTTCGCCGTGGAGCAGCGGCGCCAAATCGTCGAGCGCTGTGGATGCCTTGGGTTGCTGGCCGGCGCTGACCTGGACACGGCCGATGAGATTGTGTCCAACCACCGACAGCAAATCGAGGCCGCTCGCACCCAGGTGCGGGCCGAGTTGTTCTTTGAGTACCGAAAGAAGAAATCCTTCAGGCAGGCTCACCTGGAAGAACGGATGCAGGGCTGGCCACGTCCAGCTTGAGGTCTGCACGGGCATCGCCAGCGAGACGAATTCCTGGGGCTTGGCTGTCGGCAGGTAGGTCAGGGCGTGCTCAAAGCCGTCGGTGCTTTCCAGCACGGCCACGGCCGTGCCATGAACAAAAACGTTGAGTTTCACCTGGAGTCAGGCCCCACGTTG